>JAFYQA010000071.1 GCA_017547315.1 Roseburia sp.
ATATACCAATTCACGGTATGGTTCATCGGATACCAGATAGATATCATGTCCGATTTCTTCCTGCTTTTTCTCTAAAATAGCCGCAATTGCCTGCATAGTAGCTGCACTATACACAACACCCGTAGGGTTGTTTGGAGTATTGATAATAACGGCTTTTGTCTTATCTGTAATCTTCGCCTCAAAGTCTACCAAATCCGGCTGAAAATCCGCTAAATTCGGCTGAACCGTTACTAATTTTGCATCAAAGTTCGCTGCATACTGACGATATTCTCCAAAAAATGGGGCAAATACAATTACTTCATCGTCTGGATCTAAAATTGTTTTAAAAATAATATTAAGACCGCCTGCTGCACCAACTGTCATCACTACATTATGGAAATCAAAAGCTGTTCCAAAACGTTTATTCAGATTATCTGCAATCGCCTGACGTACTTCCGGATAACCAGAGTTAGACATATAACCATGCAATTCTAATGCAACACCATCATCTTCTGTTGCCTGTTTTGCCAACTCAATCACAGCATCATTAAAAGCCTTCGGTGCTGGTGTCGCAGGATTGCCTAACGAAAAATCATACACGTTCTCTGCACCATATTTTGCTGCCATTTCTTTACCTTCTATAAACATCGCACGGATTGCTGAACTTCCTGCCAAAGCGGTTCTAATTTTCTTTGAAATCATACCAAATACCTCTCCCTTACATTTTATCACTTTACCTTGTGAAATTAACTATTCTCTACTTTACTACATTACGTCCCAAAAGTAAAGAGGGCGTCGCAAAATAAATTCTATGTACGCCAAACGAAAGTTTATTGTATTAAAAATTTATTTCGCAACGCCTGTTATTCTCCTGCTCGGATTGCCCAACGCATCTTTGTAGACTTAGCACGACTGTTACGTGCACATTCTTCTGCCGATGGACGAATCACATCTTTTGACGTTTCACTGTATATGCCTGCTTTTTCCAGCTCTTTAAAAGAACGTTTTACCAATCTATCCTCACCAGAGTGGAATGTCAAAATCGCCACTCTTCCATTTGGTGCCAATACGTCCGGTAATTTTTCTAAAAATGCATACAATACTTCAAATTCACTATTCACATCAATACGCAATGCCTGAAATACCCTTGCACAGGATTTCTTAATAGCTTCTTCACGCTCCGCCTTCGGTACTCGGCAAAGTGCTTCTGTGATTACTTCCTTAAGCTGCAAGGTTGTCTCAATTTCCTTGCCATCCTTAAACCACTTCATAACTCTGGCTGCGATTTCCTCGGCGTATGGCTCATCCGAATTCTCAACTAGCATACCTACCAATTCTTCTTCAGTTATTTCTTTTAAACGTTCTGCTGCACTTGTTCCCTTTAATGGATTTAAACGTAAATCCAATGGTCCCTCTACTTTATAAGAAAAACCACGTTCCGGATTATCAATCTGCATAGACGAAACACCCAAATCTGCCAATATAAAATCAAACTTCTTGCCAGTATCTTTTGTCACCAAATCAATGTCTGCAAAATTCTGTAAACGCACCGTTAAGATTTCTTCTCCAAATCCCTGATTTGCTAGACGCTCTTTTGTTTTCGCTGACTCAATCGGATCTACATCCAAAGCATAGATATGTCCCTGACCTTCTAACTTCTGTAACATCGCTTTTGTATGTCCACCATATCCTAACGTAGCGTCTAAGCCTGTCATTCCCGGCTTAATCTGCAAAAAGTCTAAAATCTCCTGCACCATGATAGAAATGTGCATACCTGCAGGTGTACTACCCTTACGGATAACCTTTTCTATGGTGTCTGCATATTTTTCCGGATTATGCTCTTTGTATTTTTCCTTATAACTTCTCGGATGTGTACCCGAATAACGCACGCGACGTTTATGCTTCTGTTCCTGATTTTCCATGAACCAATTCCTTTCCTCTATCCATCTTAAAATTACTTTTAATATATCAAAAAAACAGTTGCCACGCAACTCGTAGCAACTGTTTTCTTAATCGCTTCATTCATTATGCATTCACTGCATCTACAAATCTAAGGAATGCCTCACGCCCTTCTTCTGTACATTTGTAAACACCTGCATCTAATAATACTTCATTAAACACAAGACCAATTTCTGTCTGGAGAATTTCATGAATATTATCTTTATTCACAACTTCATATTTCGGTAAAATTTCATCTACCCAATCCGCATGTTTTTCTAATACTTCATCTTCACGAAGATTTGCACCTGCTAAAATCGCTGTTTCTAAAGCTGCAATTTCATCTTTTAATCTTGCCGGAAGTACTGCTAATCCCATAACTTCGATTAATCCGATGTTTTCTTTTTTGATATGGTGCAATTTAGCATGTGGATGATATACACCCATTGGATGCTCCTCTGTAGTTATGTTATTACGAAGAACCAAATCTAATTCAAAATCCGCACCACGTCTTCTTGCGATTGGGGTAATTGTATTATGTGGTTCACCATCTGTCTCCGCAAAAACAAATGCTGCTTCGTCTGTATAACCTCTCCAAGCAAGTAAAATCTTATCAGCCAATTCGATGACGCGCTCTTTTTCTGCTGCACGTAAACGGATAACTGACATTGGCCATTTTACGATGCCTGCATTCACATCTTCAAAACCTGCAAAAGAAATCTCTTTTTCGATTGGTGCTTTTGCCATTGCAAACTCATAATTACCACCCTGGAAATGGTCATGGCTTAAAATCGAACCACCTACGATTGGCAAGTCTGCATTGGAACCTACAAAATAGTGTGGGAATAATTCCACGAAATCTAATAATTTTCCAAATGTCGCACGTTCAATCTTCATTGGTGTATGCTGCGCATTGAACACGATACAATGCTCATTATAATACACATATGGAGAATACTGGAAGAACCAGTCGCTATTATTAATTGTTAATGGAATGATTCTATGGTTCTGTCTTGCCGGATGATTTACACGTCCTGCATAACCTTCATTCTCCTGACAAAGCAGACATTTTGGATAACCACTTTGTTTTGCTAATTTTGCTGCTGCAATCGCTTTTGGATCTTTTTCCGGTTTGGAAAGATTTACCGTAATATCTAAGGTTCCAAACTCAGTATCTGCTGTCCACTTCAAATCTTTTTTGATACGATATCTGCGTATATAGTCACTGTTGCAACTTAACTGATAATAATAATCAGTAGCAGCCTTTGCACCTTCTGTCTTAAAAAGTTCTGCAAATTTTGCACGAACTTCACTAGGACGTGGCATTAACAAGCCCATAATCTTCGTATCAAACAAATCACGGTATGTAATCGTATTATCTGGCATTAAATTATTTTCTGCCGCATAATCGAGCATGTCTTTTAAAAGTGTTTCTAAACCAGCAACCGCACTCTCGTATGTCATTGGCTCACGTTTTGCATACTCTGCCAATACTTCATCTTCCATGTCGTCTAACTGGAATAACTCCAATAAACGATTGATCGCGTATATTTTATCTTCTGGTTCTAAAAGTCCTGTCACCAGACCATATTCAACTAATTCTAAGATTTTTTCCTGAATCATGGCATTCTTCCTTCTCTCAACTTATTTTAGACATTAAATAAAACTAACCTTCCAATACTTCAAGTATCTATTTCGGTAAACTGAATATCTACTTTTATGAAAATTGCCTTGGTTTTATAATTAAGCAAGTTTTGTTGGGCCATCGCCGATTTCTACTACATAGAAGTCTGCTGCATAACCGATTTTTGCTTCATAAGCTGCACCAACTTCTTTGATAAATGTATCCACTGCTTCATCTTTTACGATACTAACTGTACATCCACCAAAACCTGCACCTGTCATACGAGAACCGATTACACCTTCTACTTTCCAAGCTTCTTCTACTAACGTATCCAACTCAATACCTGTTACTTCGTAATCATCACGTAATGATACATGGGAAGCATTCATCAACTGACCAAATAAAGTCACATCATTGTTCTGTAAAGCTTCTACTGCTTTTACTGTTCTCTGGTTTTCATATACAGCGTGTTTTGCACGTTTCTGTCTAATTTCGCTCTTAATGGCATCTTTGTTAGCTTCGAACTGCTCTTCTGTTAATTCGCCCAAACCGCCAACTTCCATCACTTCCTGTAATTCTGCTAAAGCAGTCTCACATTCGCTTCTTCTCTCATTGTACTTAGAATCGCCAAGTCCACGCTTCTTGTTACTACAAGAAATAACGATTTTAGCATTTTCTAATTTAATTGGAGCATATTCGTATTCCAAAGTCGCTGTATCTAAGAAAATTGCATGGCCTTCTTTTCCCATAGCAATTGCAAACTGATCCATGATACCACAGTTTACACCGTTGAATTTATTCTCTGAATACTGTCCGATTAACGCTAAATCCTGATTGGTCACATCAAAACCGAACATATCCTTTAAAATATATCCTGTCAAAACTTCTACTGATGCAGAAGAAGAAAGTCCGGAACCATTTGGAATATTACCAAATAATACAAGGTCCATACCATATTCTACCGGCATACCTTTCTCACCAAATGCCCACATAACTCCCTTTGGATAGTTAGTCCAGTCAGCTTCTTTTTCAGGCTTCAAACCTTCAACTGATGACTCGATTACTCCCAAATGTTCAAAGTTTAATGAATAAAAACGCAACTTTTTATCATCTCTTTTTCTGGCAACACCATATGTACCAATTGTGAGTGCACATGGAAAAACATGACCTGCATTATAGTCAGTATGCTCACCAATCATATTCACACGTCCCGGTGCAAAATATACGCCGATTTCTCCTTCGTCACCAAATAACTCTTTAAATTTCGCAAGTACTGATTCCCAAACCATAGTCTGCCTCCTTATATCTAATAATATGCTTTTTCTGTTACTTATTTCCTAATTTTTATTATAACCGCAACATTTTTCTTTGCAAGAGTTTTTCTTAAGACTGCAACAAACGAAAAAAATCATGCAACAAAATTACATATATTCGACATCCAAAAAAGGGACTACCAAAAGGTAGTCCCAATTCTTATTCATATAAATTATTCTGCTTTTGCAATCTTATTCAATTCAGCATTGATAGCTAATAACTGCTCTTTTGTAACTGCTGGAGCACCTTCCTGTTTTGGAAGCATACCGATAAGACGAAGAATTGTAAAGCTTCCTAACATCTTAAGCATTTCTGCTCCCATCATAGAAGCCTGTCCTTCTGCTTTTTCAGCACCGCCGCCCATCATAGAGCCCATGAACTGACCGAAAATAGCCATACCAGCTGGAACTTTCATAATCTCATCTAATCTAGAGTTGATTGAAAGGTATCCTTCGATTTCAGTTACGTCGAACCAGTTAAGGATAGCACCCTGCTCTTTTAATCTATAAGCTTCGTTGAATGTATCCACTTTACGGATTACACCTTCATCCTTGAAGTCACCTGCTACTGCAACAAGCTTTGTCTCTCCTTTGTTTGGAACCTGGAAATAGAAGAAGTGATCTTCTGCTTTCACTTTACCAAGGCTTTCACCATTTGCAAATAATTCAACTTCTGGAAGGTTAGAGTATACTGTTACCTTTGTAACGTCCTCTACACGGTCAACGTAACGTTTTCCGCAAAGGTGTACGAATGGATCATCTGATAACCATGCTTTGTAAGCATAGAAAGAATCCTTCTTATATTTTCTATCAAATGTAACAAGACCTTTATGGTTCTGTCCGTTCTCGCCGCCTTCGTTACGAGAGTCTGCACCGAAGTCAAACATATTCCATACATGTGTAGCCCACATATATTTTCTTGGGAATAACTGTTTGATGAGTTCTTCATGATAATATGCCTGATATTCTTCTGAGTAGTCACCCTGTTTTGGATCAGAGTTGTGCCAGTTAAGAGCTTCAC
>JAFYQA010000072.1 GCA_017547315.1 Roseburia sp.
ACTTCATAGGTCCCCATGTTAATCATCGGTTCCACCGCAAGGGTCATTCCTGATTGAAGTTTCACCCCTCTGGTTCTTTTTCTGAAGTTTGGTATTTCTGGGTCTTCATGAAGCTGGGAACCAATTCCATGACCTACCAAATCTCTGACTACTCCATACCCAAAACTTTCTGCATAGGCTGCAATATTGTTGGATATATCATGCAGATGATTTCCTGCTACCGCCTTCTTCATTCCTTCAAAGAAACTCATTCGAGTTCTTTCGATGAGAAGTTTCGCCTCTCCAGAAATTTCACCAACACCGATGGTTCTGGCTGCATCTGAATGATATCCCTTGTAAATCACTCCTGCATCCAAACTAACGATATCTCCCTCCTGCAAAATGCGTTTTGCATTTGGAATTCCATGAACAACTTCTTCATTCACTGATACACAAATGGAAGCTGGATATCCACAATAATTCTTAAAAGAAGGAATACATCCGTAGCTACGAATCATTTCTTCTCCCAGTCTGTCAATATCAAGTGTTGACATACCCGGTTTTATCTCTTTTGCAAGATTTTCATGCACAAGAGCAAGTATCCTGCCCGCTTCACGCATCAATTCGATTTCGTGAGGGGTTTTTATCTTGACAGACATTATTATTCTCCTAAAATGGAAACAATGTCAGAAAACACTTCATCCATTGGCTTTGTTCCATCTACAGATTTTAAGATATTCATATTTCTATAGTAATCAATTAGAGGCTGTGTCTGATCATGATATACTGTGAGACGTTTCTGAACAGTCTCTGGCTTATCATCATCACGTAAAACAGTTTCATTTCCACATGTATCACATACGCCTTCTGTCTTTGTTGGGTTGAATACGATATGGTAAGTAGCTCCGCAGTTTAAACATGCACGTCTACCGCTCATTCTGTTTACAATATTTTCATCTGGCACATCCACGTCAATTGCGTAGTCCATAGACTGACCAATTTTGTTTAAAGCGTTTGTTAAAGCTTCTGCCTGTGGAATTGTTCTTGGGAAACCATCTAATACAAATCCTCTTTTACAGTCATCCTGCGCAATACGGTCCATTACCAAATCACAAGTAAGTTCATCTGGAACAAGCATACCCTGATCCATATATTCTTTTGCTTTTTTACCAAGTTCTGTACCATTTTTGATATTTGCACGGAAGATATCCCCTGTAGAAATGTGAGGGATTTCGTATTTTGCTGCAATCTGTTTTGCCTGAGTTCCTTTTCCAGCGCCAGGAGCCCCTAACATAATAATTTTCATATTTTTATTTCTCCTATTTCATGCACGAATGGAGATACCGATAAATCAGTATCTCCAATGCACATTTTAGTCATTCAAAAATCCTTTATAGTAACGTACTCTCATCTGAGATTCAATCTGTTTTAATGTTTCGATTACAACACCTACAACGATGATAAGTGATGTTCCCGCGAAAGATACGCTTGCTCCAAATACTCCACTGAAGAAGATTGGTACAACAGCAATAATTGTTAAACCAATTGCTCCAATGAATACGATGTAATTTAATACCTGACTTAAGTAATCACTAGTTGTTTTACCAGGTCTCATACCAGGAACAAATCCACCTGCTTTTTTCATATTGTTTGCAATTTCTAATGGATTGAAAGAAATCTGTGTATAGAAATATGCAAAACCAATGATAAGCGCAATGTAAACAAGAAGGCCAATTGTGTAAATTGGTTCTTTTGGATTACACCAGTTTGACTGATTTAAGCCGTTTAATACTTTGCTCCAGAAACCTGTACCGCCGCCCCATCCAAAGAGACTAGCTAAGATTACTGGTGTCTGCATAAGTGACTGTGCAAAGATTACTGGGATAACACCACTTGTGTTTACTTTTAATGGAATGTGTGTCTGCTGACCACCTACCTGTTTACGACCCTGCATTTTTTTGGAGTACTGAACTGGAATTCTTCTTTCAGCGCCCTGAAGAATGATTACGAATACAACCATTCCAATGATAACCGCTAAAATTACAACTACAGCAATTACTCCCTGAAGAAGGCCTTTGCCATCAATAAACTGATTCCAAAGAGCTCCCATATCAGCAGGAATACGAGAAATGATATTAATTACCAATACGATAGAAATACCATTACCTACGCCTCTTTCTGTAATACGTTCACCAATCCACATAAGTACAGCAGAACCTGCTGTAAGTGCTGTAACAATGGTGATTACAGTAAGAGCATTTTTTTGTTCTAAATAACCGCTTCTCCAGAAGCCGTATGTCATTGCAGAAGATTCGAAAAGAGCAAGTCCTACTGTTAAATAACGCGTAAATTCTGCAATTTTCTTTCTTCCGTCTTCGCCATCTTTATGCATTTCTTCCAATGCAGGAATTGCAATGGTAAGAAGCTGCATGATAATAGATGATGTAATGTATGGTGTGATGTTCAAAGCAAATACTGACATGCTAAGGAACGAACCACCTGTAATTGCATTAAAGAAATCTAACCCTGCTGCCTGACTAGCAAACCAGTTTCTAAACACTTCACCGTTGACACCAGGAACAGGAAGCTGGCTTCCTATTCTGATGACGATGAGCATTAAAAATGTAAAGATAATTCTATCACGAATGTCTTTTATCTTAAATGCATTGCGTAGTGTCTGAAGCATTAGATCACCTCTGCTTTTCCACCAAGAGCTTCGATTTTTTCTACTGCGCCTGCGCTAAATGCATTTGCCTGAACTGTAAGCTTCTTAGTAAGTTCACCATTTCCAAGAATCTTAACACCATCTGCAGTGTTTTTGATGATACCAGCTTCTAATAATGTTTCAATTGTAACAACTGAATCATTTTCGAATCTTTCAAGAGCTGATACATTAATTCCGATGATTTCCTTAGAGTTACGGCATTTGAAGCCTCTCTTTGGTAATCTTCTATATAATGGCATCTGTCCACCTTCGAAACCTGGTCTTGGTGCTCCTGAACGAGCTTTCTGACCTTTGTGGCCCTTACCAGCAGTCTTACCGTTACCTGAACCGTGTCCACGGCCTCTTCTGAAATTATCATTATGTGTTGAGCCTTCTGCTGCTCTTAAATTAGATAAATCCATCACGGCACCTCCTTGTCTTATTATACTTCTTCTACTTTTACGTATGGTGCTACTTTACGAAGCGCGCCCTGTGTAGCTGCGTTATCTGGTAATTCTACAGTTTTGTATAATTTAGATAAGCCTAAAGCTTCGATAGTTTTCTTGTTCTTAGGAACTGCACCAATTGTTGACTTAATAAGTGTAACTTTTACTTTCTTATCTGCCATTTTTCAATTCCTCCTTAACCCAAGATTTCTTCTACAGATTTGCCACGAAGTCTAGCTACTTCTTCAGGGGATCTTAATGTTCTTAAAGCTTCGATTGTTGCAAGTACAACGTTCTGCTTGTTGTTTGATCCTAAAGATTTTGTACGAATGTTTTCGATACCTGCAAGTTCACATACAGAACGAGCTGGACCACCTGCGATGATACCAGTACCTTCAGGAGACTTCTTAAGTAATACGGAAGCACCTGTAAATTTACCTGTAACATCATGTGTAATACTGTTATTGTCATCTAATTTAACGCTAATTAAATTCTTGATAGCATCTTCTTTGCCCTTGCGGATAGCTTCAGGAACTTCAGCTGCTTTACCAAGACCAGCGCCAACATGACCGTTTTTGTCACCAACAACAACTAACGCTGTGAAACGCATGTTACGTCCACCTTTAACAACTTTTGTTACACGTTTGATGTCAACAACTTTGTCAACTAATTCTAATTGACTTCCATCAATGATTTCACGTCTCATGTTTGTCTTCCTCCTAAAAATCTAATCCAGCTTCACGAGCTGCTTCAGCTAATGCTTTAATTTTTCCTGCGTAAATGAATCCGCCTCTATCGAAGACAACAGTTGTAATACCTTTATCTAATGCCTTTTTAGCAACTACAGCGCCAAGTTTTGCTGCTGCGTCAACGTTATTAGTTTTTTCAAGTTCTGCCTTTACTTCTTTGTCAAGAGTAGATGCAGCTACAAGAGTATTTCCAACTGTATCATCAATAATCTGAGCGTACATATGGTTGTTGCTTCTGAATACAGCTAAACGTGGACGTTCTGCTGTACCTGCAAGATGATTACGCATTCTGTTGTGTTTCTTTACACGAACTTCTGTTCTTGATTTCTTACTAACCATTTCTTGTCACTCCTTTAATTATTTCTTACCAGTCTTACCAACTTTACGTCTAATAACTTCATCAGCATACTTAATACCTTTACCTTTGTATGGTTCAGGTCTTCTCTTGTCTCTGATTTCAGCTGCGTACTGGCCAACTTTTTCTTTATCGATACCTGTGATTGTGATTTTGTTATCAGCTACTGTAGATTCAACGCCAGCTGGATCTTCCATAACTACTGGATGTGAGTATCCTAAGTTAAGTGTAAGTGTGTTGCCAGCTTTTGAAACTTTGTAACCAACACCATTTACTTCAAGAACTTTTGTATAACCTGTTGTTACACCAACAACCATGTTATTAAGTAATGTTCTTGTTAAACCATGTAATGATTTCATTTTTTTCAAATCGTTTGGACGAGTTACAGTGATAACGTCGCCTTCTAATACGATTGTCATTTCTGAAGGGAGTGTTCTTTCAAGAGTTCCCTTTGGACCTGTTACAGTCACATGATTATTTTCTGCAATTACAACTGTTACGCCAGCTGGAACTGCGATTGGCATTCTTCCTATACGTGACATGCCCGTACCTCCTATTGATTTAAAATAAGGTTTATTAGTTTCTATATATTTATAAGGTAAATCCGTTCCCCTTTTAAGGTAGAACGGGAGGTTCTGTTCGCTAAGTTCAAACTGCGTCTTTTGACTTGTTTTCACTAAGCTCACAGAACGCCCTCACACTAACCTCGAACTTCGTTAGAAGCTCGTTCTCGCTAAGTGTTTCCGGGCTACCAAACAAATGCTAATACTTCTCCACCAACCTGAAGCTTTCTAGCTTCTTTATCTGTGATGATACCCTGGTTTGTAGAAAGGATTGCGATTCCTAAACCACCAAGTACTGTTGGAAGATTTTCTTTACCAGCGTAAACACGAAGACCTGGTTTAGAGATTCTCTTAATTCCAGTAATAACTTTTTCGTTTTTATCTACGCCGTATTTTAATGTAATACGAATTGTTTTGAAGTTACCTTCTTCAACGATGTCATACTTTTCGATGAAACCTTCGTTTACAAGGATGTCAGCGATAGCAACTTTCATTTTTGAAGATGGAACATCTACTGTATCATGTTTAGCAGTATTTGCATTACGAATTCTTGTAAGCATATCTGCGATTGGATCACTTGTTACCATACCCATGTGTATATTTCCTCCTTAAAAAATTTTACCAAGATGCTTTCTTAACACCTGGAATCTGACCTTTATATGCTAATTCACGGAAACATACACGACAGATTCCGTATTTTCTTAAAACTGAATGTGGACGTCCACAAATGTTGCAACGTGTGTATTCTCTAGTAGAGAATTTCTGTTTGCGCTGCTGTTTAACTTTCATACTAGTCTTAGCCATTTAAAATTCCCTCCTAAATTATTTAGCGAATGGCATGTTGAATAATGTTAATAATTCACGTGCTTCTTCGTCTGTTTTTGCTGTTGTAACAAAGATGATATCCATACCTCTTACTTTGTCTACTTTATCGTATTCGATTTCAGGGAAGATGATCTGTTCTTTGATACCAAGTGCGTAGTTACCACGACCATCGAATGCATTTGGGTTTACACCTCTAAAGTCACGTACACGTGGTAATGCAAGGTTGATAAGTCTATCAGCGAATTCATACATTTTTTCTCCACGTAATGTTACTTTACATCCGATTGGCATACCTTCACGGATTTTGAAGTTAGCTACCGCATTTTTAGCCTTAGTTGTAACAACTTTCTGGCCTGTAATTGCTTCCATGTCTTTTACAGCTGCTTCAAGAATTTTAGCGTTTTCCTTAGCTTCGCCAACACCCATGTTTACTACGATTTTGTCGAGCTTAGGAATTTCCATAACGTTTTTATAACCGAATTTTTTTACCATAGCGTCTTTAATTTCGGCTTCATACATTTCTTTAAGTCTACTCAACTGTTTGTCCTCCTCTCCTCAAATTAATCGATTACTTTACCTGTTGCTTTTGCAAAACGTACTTTTTTGTCTCCATCCATTTTGAAACCTACTCTAGTAGCTTTTCCTTCATGAAGAAGCATTACGTTTGATGCATTAATAGGTGCTTCCTGGTGTACGATGCCACCCTGCTGATTAGCCATACTTGGTTTTGTATGTTTTGTAATCATGTTTACACCTTCAACGAGGAGTGTGTTTTCTTTTTTGTTTACGGCAATAACTTTGCCTTCTTTGTCTTTGTCTTTACCAGCGATAACTTTTACCATATCGCCTGTTTTAATTTTCATACTTGCCATCTTCGTTCCTCCTATAATACTTCTGGAGCTAAAGAAACAATTTTCATAAACTGTTTCTCACGAAGCTCACGAGCTACTGGTCCAAAGATACGTGTTCCTTTTGGAGTTTTGTCATCTTTGATAATAACTGCTGCGTTTTCATCAAATTTAATATAAGAACCATCTTTACGACGGGCACCTTTTACTGAACGAACTACAACGGCTTTAACTACGTCACCTTTTTTAACAACACCGCCTGGTGTTGCATCTTTAACAGTAGCAACGATTACGTCACCGATGTTCGCATATCTTCTGGTAGATCCACCCATAACGCGGATAACAAGTAACTCTTTAGCGCCAGTATTGTCTGCAACTCTGAGTCTGCTTTCCTGCTGTACCATGCTTGTAGCCTCCTTTTATTATTTTGCTCTTTCCATGATTTCTACAAGTCTCCATCTCTTATCTTTAGATAAAGGTCTTGTTTCCATAACTCTAACTGTATCACCGATTTTTGCATCGTTTAATTCGTCATGAGCTTTTAATTTGTATGTTTTTTTAACGATTTTGTTGTAAAGTGGATGTCTTACGTTGTCTCTTACTGCTACAACGATTGTTTTATCCATCTTATCGCTTACAACAACACCTACACGTGTTTTTCTAAGATTTCTTTCCACGACCTAAGTCTCCTTTCTGATAAGATTTTGGATTATTCTGCAACGTTTTCTTTTTCTGTGATAACAGTCTGAATTCTTGCGATGTTCTTACGAACTTCTTTAATTCTTGCTGTGTTATCTAACTGATTTGTTGCATTCTGGAATCTCAAATTGAAAAGTTCTTTTTTAGCGTCAACCAACTGTGCTTTTAAAGCTTCAACAGTCTGGCCTTTTAATTCGTTTAAATATGCACTAGTTTTCATTTGATTCACCGCCTTCTAAATCTGCACGAGAAACTACTTTACATTTGCAAGGTAATTTATGTGTAGCAAGACGTAAAGCTTCACGAGCAACGTCTTCCTGAACACCGGAGATTTCAAATAATACTCTACCTGGTTTAACAACTGCTACCCAGTATTCAAGTGTACCTTTACCAGAACCCATACGAGTTTCAGCTGGTTTAGATGTTACTGGTTTATCTGGGAAAATTTTGATCCAAACTTTACCACCACGTTTTACGTGACGTGTCATAGCAATACGGGCTGCTTCGATCTGGTTTGAACGGATCCAACATGGTTCCATTGCTACGATACCAAATTCACCATGAGTGATTTTGTTACCTCTTGTAGCTTTACCAGCCATAGAGCCACGGAACTGTTTACGATGTTTAACTCTCTTAGGCATTAACATAATTACTGAGCTCCTCCTTCCTTATTACCCTTTGTAGGAAGCACTTCGCCTTTGTAAATCCATACTTTAACACCAACTTTACCATAAGTTGTGTCAGCTTCAGCGAAACCATATTCGATATCAGCTCTTAATGTCTGAAGTGGAATAGTACCTTCTGAGTAGAACTCTGTACGAGCCATATCAGCACCACCAAGACGTCCTGAAACGCTAGCTTTGATACCTTTTGCTCCTGCTTTCATTGCACGACCCATGCAAGATTTCATAGCACGACGGAAAGAAACACGGTTTTCTAACTGTAATGCAATGTTTTCAGCTACAAGCTGAGCATCTCTGTCAGGTCTTTTTACTTCTTTAATGTCAACTACTAATTTTTTATTAGTAAGTTTCTGAACTTCTGCTTTAATCTTTTCGATTTCAGCACCACCTTTACCAATTACAACACCAGGTTTAGCTGTGAAAAGGATTACTTTAACGCGGTCAGCTGTTCTTTCGATTTCAATCTTAGAAACGCCAGCAGCGTATAATTTGTTCTTTAAAAATGTTCTAATATTGTAATCTTCTACTAAGTAATCAGCGAAATCAGCATCTGCGTACCATTTAGAATCCCAGTCTTTGATAACGCCAACTCTAAGTCCATGAGGATTAACTTTCTGTCCCATGTTTGCTCCTCCTATCTTTCATCAAGCACGATTGTGATGTGGCTCATTCTCTTTTCGATTCTATAAGCTCTACCCTGTGCTCTAGGTTTGATTCTCTTCATTGTTGGTCCTTTGTTTGCATAACATTCTGCAACGTAAAGGTTTTCAGCTTTCATACCGTTGTTGTTTTCAGCGTTTGCGATAGCTGATTCTAATAATTTCTTTACAAGGCTTGAAGCATATCTTGGGTTATATGTTACGATAGCAAGAGCTTCTGCAACATTTTTACCACGAATAGCGTCTAATACGAAGCAAGCCTTCTGAACAGACACTCTAGCGTAAGATAACTTAGCTGAAGGTCTGGTATCTTTTACTTCATTTCTTTCTCTTTTAATCTGACTTCTATGTCCTTTAGCCATGAATAGATCCTCCTTTCAACCTATCTTATCTAGATTTCTTTTCGTCTTTTCCGTGTCCCTTGTATGTTCTAGTTGCTACGAACTCACCGAGTTTGTGTCCAACCATATCTTCTGTAACATATACTGGAACGTGTTTTTTGCCGTCATGAACAGCAATTGTATGTCCAACGAAAGATGGGAAAATTGTAGAACGACGTGACCAAGTCTTGATAACTTCTTTGTTACCAGAAGCGTTTAACGCGTCTACTTTTTTCAATAAGCTTTCATCAGCGAATGGTCCTTTTTTAAGTGAACGTGCCATAATTTACCTCCTATTTGATTGCTCTACCGTCTCTTCTTCTTACGATGAGCTTGTTAGACTGTTTGTTTTTCTTTCTTGTCTTTAAGCCGAGTGCTGGTTTGCCCCAAGGTGTAGATGGGCCAGAACGACCGATTGGTGCTCTACCTTCACCACCACCGTGTGGATGGTCATTAGGGTTCATTACAGAACCACGTACTGTTGGGCGGATACCCATGTGACGTTTACGTCCGGCTTTACCAATGTTAATGAGGTTGTGGTCACCGTTTCCGATAACACCGATTGTTGCACGACATCCGATAGGAACCATTCTCATTTCGCCTGATGGAAGACGAAGTGTAGCGTATTTTCCTTCTTTAGCCATTAACTGAGCACTTAAACCAGCTGAACGTACTAACTGTCCGCCTTTTCCTGGAAGTAACTCAATGTTGTGGATCTGTGTACCAACTGGAATGTTTTCAAGTGGTAAACAGTTACCAACTCTAACTTCAGCTTCTGGTCCGTTCATAACTTTCATGCCGTCTGTAAGACCTGCTGGAGCTAAGATATATGCTTTTTCGCCATCTGCGTAGCAGATTAATGCGATGTTAGCTGTTCTGTTTGGATCGTATTCGATACCAATTACAGTTGCTGG
>JAFYQA010000073.1 GCA_017547315.1 Roseburia sp.
CAATATTGTAAAGCTTATTGCAAACAGTGATTTACCAAAGGAAGATGTAGAAATTTATGCAATCGGTAATAAAGGTCTGGAAGCATTTGTAAGAAAAGGATTCAATGTAAAATACAGCGACAGCGAATTGATTGAATCTCCTACTTATACAGATGCAGCAGCACTTTGCAGAGAAGTATTAAAGGATTATACAGAAGGCGAGATTGGCGAAATCTATCTTGCGTATACTCACTTTAAGAATACGGTTGTGCATGAACCGACTTTAATTAAACTGCTTCCGGTAGAAATTGATGCAGAAGCTGCAGCTAAATCAGAAGGAGCACCAGCCCAGATGATTTATGAGCCAAATGAAGAAGAAGCGTTAGATATGATTATTCCGAAATATGTAACAAGCTTATTCTATGGTGCATTAGTGGAAGCGGTAGCCAGTGAAAATGGTGCCAGAATGCAGGCGATGGATTCTGCAACAAGCAATGCAGAAGAAATCATCAGTGATTTAACGCTGAAGTACAACAGAGCGCGTCAGGGCGCAATTACTCAGGAATTAACCGAGATTATTGCCGGCGCATCTGCCATCTCATCATAAGCAGGATGTATCTGTTTTCTATGAGTATAAAATATTTAGAAATTAACAAGGAGAAATAAAGCAATGGCAAACAATATCGGTAAAATAACCCAGATTATTAGTGCCGTTCTGGATATTAAATTTACAGAAGGCAATTTGCCAGAGATTAACGAAGCAATTAAGATTCCGCTCAAAAATGGCGGTGAATTAGTTGTTGAAGTTGCTCAGCATCTGGGTGATGATACAGTTAAATGTATCGCCATGGGACCAACAGACGGACTCGTTCGTGGAATGGATGCGATTGCTACAGGAGCACCAATCAGTGTACCTGTAGGTGAGAATACATTAGGACGTATGTTCAATGTTCTTGGTAATCCTATTGACGAAGTAGAGCCACCAACAGGTGTGGATGTATGGCCAATTCACAGACCAGCTCCAGCATTCGAAGAGCAGGCAACTTCTCAGGAAATGTTAGAGACAGGTATTAAAGTCGTTGACCTTCTCTGTCCATATCAGAAAGGTGGTAAAATCGGATTATTCGGTGGTGCCGGTGTAGGTAAAACCGTATTAATTCAGGAGTTAATCCATAACATCGCTACAGAGCACGGTGGATACTCTGTATTTACAGGCGTAGGAGAGCGTACCCGTGAAGGTAATGACCTTTACTACGAAATGAAAGAATCAGGCGTTATCGATAAAACAACCATGGTATTCGGTCAGATGAACGAGCCACCAGGAGCTCGTATGAGAGTTGCTTTAACAGGTCTTACAATGGCTGAATATTTCCGTGATAAAGGTGGTAAAGACGTACTTTTATTCATCGATAATATTTTCCGTTTCACACAGGCTGGTTCGGAAGTATCAGCGTTATTAGGACGTATGCCATCAGCCGTAGGTTATCAGCCAACATTACAGACAGAAATGGGTGCTCTTCAGGAGCGTATTACTTCTACAAAGAGTGGTTCCATTACATCTGTACAGGCTGTATACGTGCCAGCCGATGACTTAACTGACCCGGCTCCAGCTACTACTTTCGCTCACTTGGATGCTACAACAGTATTAGAGCGTTCTATCGTAGAGCTTGGTATCTACCCAGCAGTAGATCCACTTGGTTCTACTTCACGTATCTTAGACCCACGTATCGTAGGTCAGGAGCATTTTGAAGTAGCTCGTGGTGTACAGGAAATTTTACAGAAATACAAAGAATTACAGGATATTATCGCGATGCTCGGTATGGAAGAATTATCAGAAGAAGATAAGATTACTGTTAACCGTGCACGTAAAATCCAGAGATTCTTATCACAGCCATTCTCAGTTGCTACACAGTTTACCGGCTTAGATGGTAAATATGTGCCAATCGCTGAGACAGTTCGTGGTTTCCGTGAAATCATGGACGGTAAACATGATGACATTCCGGAAGGTTACTTCTTAAACAAGGGTTCTATCGACGAAGTGCGTGAAGCTTACAACGAAGCTCATAAATAGGTAAGCGAAAGCTAACATCAGCAAAAGTTAGATAGTTACAATAATATTTTAAGAAGATTTGGAGGTCACTATGGCAGACGATAGTAGAGTTTTTGGTGTTGAAATCATTACGCCGGACCGTGTGTTTTACAAAGGTGAGGCGACAATGATTGAATTTAATACGGCTGCCGGTGAAATTGGTGTATACAAAAATCATATACCGCTTACTACTGTGCTTGCACCGGGTGTTGTAACCATTCATAAGGATGGTGAAGACAAAATAATAGCAGCAGTACATTCCGGTTTTGCAGAAATTTTGCCGGAAAAAGTAACTCTTTTAGCAGAGACTGCTGAATGGCCGGACGAAATTGACGTAGAGCGTGCACAGGCAGCAAAAGCCCGCGCAGAAGAGCGTTTGGCAAATAAGACAGAGGCAATTGATGTGCAGCGAGCAGAGCTGGCATTACGCAGGGCATTGGTTCGTATGGACATCGCCAAATAGTTTCGCAAAGCAAAAGAATTTAAAATAACTTTATGTGAAAAAGCAGTTATGTGAATCTCACTTGAAAATAGGATGAGATTGGCATGGCTGCTTTTGTTGTTATAGGGTTTTATGAGTTAGCAATGACATTATAAAAAAGTTTAAAGAGAGGTTTTTCTTCACAGATATTAAATTTGTGGTATACTTAAAATAGTGGATAAAAAAGAATGAGGAATGGTTATATGAAGATAATATCGAAGGAAGTTCTGTTTACATCAGGGCTAAAAGAAGCAGATTACGACTCTATAAAACCGCGTATTTACAAGGATAATAAGCAAAAGTTGATGATTTTTTCGTCCATTGCAATGGCATTTTTCGGACTAATGATTTTTGTTTCATTTGTATCGAATGTAATGGCGAATAATCGGACTATTTATATAGCAGGAACGATTATATCATCGACCATATTGTTACTTATAAGGTTCTCGAAAAAAAACGATAAATTTGTAGTAGCTGGTATATATATATTCATTGCATTATTGTTTGCAGTTGGATTGAGCATGGCAGTAATTACGACACCAGGTGAACGAACGGTAACGTTGATTGCATTGATGCTTTTAGCACCGATTGTTTTTAATGACAGACCTATACGAATGGTAAGTTGTATAGGGATTACTACAGTAATTTTTATTATAGCAGCCCTTCAGACGAAAACAGGAGCTGTATTGGAGTCTGATATCGTGAATGTGACTGTGTATTCGATACTTAGTATGGTTTCGAGCACATACATGACGCTGGTAAAGTGTGAAAGGCATTTTATTGAGCAAAAAGTGGAATACTTTAGTCAGACAGATTTGCTGACAGGCTTGTATAACAGAAATGTATTTTTAGAGTTGACGGAAAGATATAGCAAGCGGAAGTTATCAAACAATTTTACCGTGATATATTTTGATGTAAATGAATTGAAGCGAATAAATGATAATTTGGGTCATGAAGCCGGAGACGAATTGATAAAAGGTGCAGCAGACTGTATTAAGCAGACGTTTGGTGAAGTAGGAGCCTGCTGCCGTACCGGTGGAGATGAGTTTATTGTACTTGTAGATGTAAGTAAAGAACAGCTAGCACAATTATGCCAGACATTCGAAAGAACAATGGAATCATGGAGAGGGAATGTAGTTGAGCGATTACATATTTCTTATGGATGCGCACCAGTATACGAGTTTCCTGATACCGATTTTTCAGGTTTGAAAAAAGCAGCAGATGTAAGATTGTATAAAAATAAGGCAATGTATTATACCACAAACGGAATCGATAGAAGAGTACAACAAGGTATGTTTTAAAGACAGAGGAATAGAACATGATTTTTTATTTTGTACGGCATGGTGAAACCGATTGGAATGTGCAAAAGAAAATACAGGGAACAACCGATGTGCCTTTAAATGAAAATGGTTTACGCCAGGCGAGAGAACTGGCGGACAAGCTAGTTTCTGAAGGATATAGTATTGACCGGGCGTACACATCACCACAGATTCGTGCACAGGAAACAGCTCAGGCGGCAGCTACGGCACTTGGCATCGAATGTATTCCGTTAGAGGATTTGCGCGAGTTGGACTTGGGTGATTGGGAAGGTGATAACTGGCCAAACATTGAAAAATGTTATGGTGAGGTGTATTATTTCTGGAATTCACATCGTAGATATACGCGCACTCCAAATGGAGAAAGTTATAATGATCTTCTGCAGAGAGTTTTAAGGGCGCTTGCATATATCATGAAACAGGAGGCCGGCAATGTATTGGTAGTGTCACATAGCGCGATTATGTTTTCATTACAGTGTTATTTGGCGGGTTTGTGTATGGATGATGAAACAATGCTTTCGTTCCGGGCAAAAAATGCGGAGATTGTTGAAGTAGACGCGGAAGAAATAAAGCGTGTTATAAAGCGATTTGCAAGAGAAGAAGAGATAATGAAAAGAGAAGGTAAACAAATGGATTTCTTAAAATTAGCAGAAGAGCGTTATTCGGTACGTAGCTTTACAGACAAAGCAGTGGGACAGGAGGATTTAGACAAGATTTTAAAGGCAGGACATGTAGCACCGACAGCGTGTAACATTCAGCCACAGAGAATCCTAGTAATCAATAGTGAAGAAGCAATTGCAAAATTAAAAGGCTGTACAAAGTGTCATTTCAATGCTCCAACAGCGTTATTAGTTTGCTACAGCAAAGAGGCTTGTTGGAAACGTCGTTATGATGGTGCAAACAGTGGTGAAATCGATGCCAGCATCGTAACAACACACATGATGTTAGAGGCGGCTAGCATCGGTGTAGGTACTACATGGGTAATGCATTTTGACCCGGCAGCAATGCGTGAGACATTTGCTATTCCAGAGGATTTAGAGCCAGTGGCACTTCTTGTAATGGGTTATCCTGCAGAGGATGCAGCGCCGATTGCAATGCACTCTGAGTTTAAAGATATGAACGAGATTGTAAGTTATAATCAGTTTTAAGAAAAGAAAAAGCGAGAAACCATGTTGGCTTCTCGCTTTTTGAATGTAATAAAAATTATTTTCCTGCTTTTTCATCCCATACTGGTACATCAATTCCTGCAATTTCTGAAGTAAACGGTGTACCATCTTTTTTATCAAAATGAGCAGTTGCTCTTTTCACATACTTAAATCCCAGATATAAAAGTGGAAGGTTGCAGTAAGCAATCAAAATATTGGCGAAGTCAGATAAGTTCCAAAGTGCACTTAAGTCCAAACCTGCGATATTGGTTAGTACACCGAAAGCGATAACTGCCAGACAAAGTACACGGATAATGGTGACGAACGTATTGTTGGTGGAAATCCGTTTTGCACAAATCTCAGCAAAGGAGATAAAACCAAGAAGGCAGGTAAATGCAAACAATCCGAAACAGGTAGAAATCAATAGCGATACCATGGCATTAAACGTTGTGCCAGGTGCAAGTTCGGTCGCAGCAGTTAAGTATTTAGGAAGGTTATCAAGTTTAAACCACATATCAGCCATATCTGTCTGCCAAACACGACCCATGATAACAACAAAACCGGTTAATGTGCAGATTACAATCGTATCTAAGAATACGCCGATGGACTGGACACATCCCTGTGTACAAGGATGTGCAGAGTCTGCAGCAGCAGCAGCCATAGTCATGGTACCCTGACCGGCTTCATTAGACATCAATCCACGTTTTACACCCTGTACCAATGCCAGACCAAAGGCACCGCCGAAAACGGCTTCTGGTTTGAAGGCTTCGGTAAATACTGCATAGAAAAACCATGGAATACGGTCAAAGTTTACAACGATAAGAGTCAGTACCGTTAATACATAAATAACCGCCATAACAGGAACGGTAACATCAGTAACTTTTGTAAGTTTTTTAATACCACCAAATGAAACGATAACAGCAATCACCATCAGCACTGCAAAAGAAATCCAATATAATGCAGAGTTAGTAGGAATGGTCTGACCGGTAATGGTACCGGCAATCTGTCCAACTGCTGAAATGGTATTAAATCCCTGTGCCGGAAAGCATAATAGTGCATAAATAATGTAAATAATAGAAAGAGTTGCACCAGCAATGGCAGAACCTTTTAAAAGGCGTTTGCCATAAAATGCAAGACCACCTAAGTACTCATTATCTTTTTTTTCTTTAAATATCTGAGAGAGCGTTGATTCCGTATAAGCAGTAGCCATGCCAAAAAATGCAGATACCCACATCCAGAATAATGCACCCGGACCGCCGACGGAAATGGCACCGGTTACACCTAAAATGTTACCTGGTCCAACACGCATGGCAGTGGATAAAAAGAATGCGGCAAGTGGTGAAATGCCGGTTGAAGTGGCTTTACTGTTTTTTAAGATACGAATTCCCTCTTTAAATTTACGAATCTGAATAAATCGTAAGCTGCAGGTAAAGTAAATACCCGAACCAATTAATAAAATAATGGCAAGGGAAAAGTTTCCAAGGATAGGGATATTTGCATACCAATCGAGATTTGTAGGAAAACTCCAGAATAAATCGGAAACAATTTGGATTTTTCCACAGATGGCATTAATAATATCAAAAAGAGCCTGCATAAATCATCCTCCTAATAATTCAATATATATTAACTATACCACAATTATACAAATTAAGGAAAGAGAATTTAGTGAAACGGTGAACAACAACGAAAGGAATGTTGACAATATGGCAGATAAATTGTTAATAAAGCAGGCAAATATTCATAGTGCCGTGGAAAAAGAAGTGTATGTGGCAGATGTATTAGTCGCAGATGGAAAGATTGTCAAAATAGAAGAGATGATAAATGGTGGGGAGATTAATGATGCACAAGTATTGGATGCGTATGGTTACGATCTATATCCGGGTTTTGTGGATGCACATTGTCATTTGGGGCTAGATGGTCATGCAGTAGAGTATCCGGGACAGGATTTTAATGAAATGAGTGATCCGGTGACGCCGCAGTTATCGGCAGTAGATGGAATTAATCCGCAGGATGAAACTTTTTGTATGGCAAGAGAAGGAGGCGTTACCTGTGTAGCAACTGGACCGGGGAGTTCGAATGTATTTGGTGGAACGTTTTGTGTTATTAAGACCTACGGGTATCGCATAGATGATATGCTTGTAAAAGAAAAAGCTGCAATGAAAATATCATTTGGTGAGAATCCAAAGAATTGTTATCGGGAAAAGGGGTTTAGTTCTCGGATGTCGATTGCTGCGAAATTACGAGAGATGTTGACAAAAGCAAAACTTTATCAGAAAAAGCTAGAGGCAGCAGGTTATTCGGGAAGGACCGATTATAGTAAATTGCCTGCCTATGACGCAAAATTAGAGTCATTGCTTCCAGTATTAAAAAAAGAAATACCTTTAAAAGCACACGTACACCGGGCGGATGACATTTTTACTGCCATTCGTATAGCAAAAGAATTTGATGTCGATTTACGGATTGACCACACTACGGACGGAAGTCTGATAGCAAAAGATTTGGCAAAGGAAGGATATCCGGTAGCAGTGGGACCATCTTTTGGTCATGCTTCAAAGTACGAATTAAAGAATAAGGGCTTTCATACGGTTGTGGATTTGGTAAGGGCAGGATGTCAGGTATCTATTATTACGGATTCGCCTGTGACGGAAGAACGATATCTGGCACTTTGTGCGGGTAGGGCGATATATGAAGGATTGGATGAGTTTACAGCGCTGCAGACAATTACAATAAACGCAGCAAAGCATATCGGTGTGGAGAAGCGTGTGGGAAGTATAGAGGTTGGAAAGGACGCGGATTTTGTGCTGGTAAAGGGAAGCCCCTTTGAAGTGAACAGCCGGATATTATATACCATTATTGAAGGGAAAATCGTGTATAAAGATACGAGTGAAAAATAATCTTTACAGAGAGGAAGTGAACAGAGTAAAATGAAAATAGGGTAAAATTGCTTGCTCGAAAGGAAGTAATAGATATGGGATTGCAGTATAATATTTGGTTTGGCGTATCCGGTGTTATTTTCATGGTGATTTTAGTAACATATCTCCGTGCGTCTTATAGTATGGAATCGAAGCGTAACCGGGAATTTTTTAAAGTGGCGATATATGTACTTTTGGCGGATTTTTTCGACGTGGTAACCGCCGTTACGATTAGTTACGGAGCCATTGTTCCAACCACTGTGAATATGATATTGAATACTTGTTATTTTGTATTAAATGCTTTGCTGAGTTATCAATTTTTGAGGTATGCACAGTTGTGTGTGAAGGGAGCGCAGGGAGAGATAAAAATTGCGTTCGGATATCGTTTTATAGTGTATGTGTATCTGATGCTTTTGGCAGTGAATTTGTTTGTGGGATGGATGTTTTGGTTCGATGAACAAGGGGCCTATATTCATGGACCGTTGTACTACTTGCTCTCTGCTATTCCGTATACTTGTTTTTTGATGGGTGTGTTGAGAATGATTCGCAATACAAGAGAGTATGATCGCCGTCAGAAATTATCGATTTTTGCGTTTTCGATTCTGGCATTGTCGGGTGCGGTTGTGCAGATTGGTTTTATGCCAGAAGTGTTGCTTACGATGTTTACTTTATCACTCGGTCTAATTATTATTTTATTTTCTTTGGAAACACCCGATTATCAAAAATTGATACAGACGATGGACGAACTACAATTAGCAAAGGAAGAAGCAGAGGAGGCTAAAAAACGTGCGGAAATAGCGAATCAGGCAAAGAGTACCTTTCTTGCAAATATGTCACATGAGATTCGCACACCGATAAATGCGGTTTTGGGTATGAATGAGATGATTTTGCGGGAAAGCGGTGAAGCAGACATTTTGGAATATGCGAGAAATATTCAAAGTGCAGGTACGGGACTGTTAGCATTGATTAATGATATTTTGGATATTTCTAAAATCGAATCTGGAAAAATGGAGTTGGTTTTAGAAGAGTATAGTTTATTTAGTTTGCTTAAAGATTGTTATAATATGATCGGTGTGCAAATGAGGGGGAAGAATCTGGAGTTTTCTATTGAAAATGAGACGATGATACCGGACCTTCTCTATGGAGACGAAGTGCGTATCCGACAGATTATTTTTAATCTTTTGACAAATGCTTATAAATATACCGGAAAGGGAAAAGTAACATTACGCGTAAAGCATAAGCGGATTAATAGTATGGAGATTGTTCTGGTAATTTCCGTAGAAGACACAGGTATTGGTATTTCGGAGGAGAATCAGAAACGTTTATTTGATACATTTGAGCGAATTGATGAGGAACGGAATCATAATATCGAGGGAACAGGATTAGGACTGTCTATTACCAAAGATTTGGTAGAATTGATGCATGGTGAAATCGGTGTTGTCAGCACTCCGGAAAAAGGTTCGTTATTTTATGTAGAGATACCTCAGCAGATAGTAAGAGATGCGCCAATAGGTAAGTTTTACGAACGATATAATGCTACGATGGAGACAAAATGTTATCAGGAAAGTTGGCAGGCGAAGAATGCTAGAATTCTTGTGGTAGATGATGTAGATACGAATCTAATGGTAGTGAAGAATTTGTTGAAAAATACCGGAATGCAGATAGATACGGCGCGTAGTGGTAAAGAAGGTCTCAAAATGGCAGCAGAGAATGTGTATCATTTGATTTTGTTAGACCATATGATGCCTGAAATGGATGGAATAGAGACTTTACATAGATTAAAAGAACAGGGCGGATCGAATAAGAATACACCGGTTGTTATGTCTACGGCGAATGCTATTTCGGGTGCGGCAAAAGAATACCTCGCAGAAGGATTTGACGACTATATTATGAAACCGGCTACAGGAAAAGAATTAGAGGCGATGATTCTGAAATATTTGCCCAAAGAGTTGGTGGAAGAGAAAAAGCAGTAGCATATAAGTAGGCAGAATGTTATAATAAATTGGAAACAATTAGAAAAAGAGGAGAGGTTTTTATGGAAAAAGCAAAAGTATTTTATACAGATTTTAGAACTACCAGTAGAGAGAATTTAATGCAGAAATTACGCAGATTATGTATTACTGCAGGTATGAAAGAGATCGACTTCGAAGATAAATATGCAGCGATTAAGATTCACTTTGGTGAATATGGTAATTTGGCATTTTTACGTTCAAACTATGCGAAAGTAGTAGCGGATATCGTAAAAGAGATGGGTGGTAAGCCATTTTTGACAGACTGTAATACCCTTTATGTAGGAAGCAGAAAGAACGCGTTAGACCATTTAGAAACAGCATATGCAAATGGATTCTCACCATTTTCTACAGGCTGCCACGTAATCATCGGTGATGGTTTAAAAGGAACAGATGAAGCATTAGTTCCAATTGATGGCGAATATGTAAAAGAAGCAAAAATCGGTCAGGCAGTGATGGATGCAGATATTTTTATTTCGTTGACACACTTTAAAGGACACGAAGCAACAGGATTTGGCGGAGCACTTAAAAATATTGGTATGGGATGCGGTTCCCGTGCAGGTAAGATGGAGATGCATAATCAGGGTAAACCAGCCGTAAGCCAGCGTAAATGTGTAGGCTGTGGTGCTTGTATTAAGATTTGTGCACATGACGCACCAGTGATTACAGATGGAAAGGCAACCATTGATATCGATAAATGCGTAGGTTGCGGACGTTGTATCGGAGCATGTCCAAAGGATGCAGTACATCCAACACAGGACAATTCGAACGATGTATTGAACTGTAAGATTGCAGAATATTCAAAAGCAGTATGTGACGGCAGACCATGCTTCCATATTTCTTTGATTTGTGACGTATCACCAAACTGTGACTGCCATTCAGAAAATGATGTGCCGATTATCCCAAACGTTGGTATGTTAGCTTCGTTTGACCCAGTGGCACTGGATATGGCATGTGCAGACTTGGCGAACAAACAGCCTATTTTACATAATCACAGCGTACTTCATGAAAATTGCATGGCACATCAGGAAGAAGTGGAACATCACGATCATTTCCATATGACACATCCAGATACAAACTGGAAAACTTGTGTAGCCCATGCAGTGAAAATCGGACTCGGTACAGACCAGTATGAGTTGGTTGAGATTTAATAAGTGACACAAAATAGGAACTGATATTATGAAAAAGAAAATAAAAATACTTATGTTAGCATTGGTGGTATTGCTTTTACCACTATGGTCAGAGATGACAGTAAATGCTCAGGCAGAGAGCAAAAGTATGGATATCATATTTTTGCATGATTTACATTCTCATTTAGAGAATTTTGCATCTGTGGAAAATGGAGAGACTGTATACCTTGGTGGTATGCCGCAGATGAAAACGATTATTAATGAGAGAAAATCTGATAATCCGGATACCTTGGTATTAGATGCCGGAGATTTTTCCATGGGAACACTGGTGCAGACTGTTTATGCTACGGAAGCGGCAGAATTAAAGTTATTGGGCAGTATCGGCTGCGAAGTGACCACGTTGGGTAATCATGAATTTGATTATAAAGCAAGTGGTCTGGCCGGTATGATGGATACGGCAGCGAAGTCGGGTGAGGCTGTTCCTGCTATGGTTATCTGCAATGTGGATTGGGAGAGCATGGAAGCAAAAGGCATGACAGAGGCGCAAAAACAGATAAAAGATGCGTTTGTTGCTTACGATGTACAGGATTATGTCATGCTTCAAAAAGGTGATGTCAGTATAGCAGTAGTGGGTGTAATGGGAAATGATTCTGTTGCATGTATCCCTGCAGCAGACCTGTTGTTTGAAGATCCAATAGAAGCAGTGCGTAAGACGGTAGATGTCATTTTGGCAGAAGAAACAGCAGATATGATTGTCTGCCTGTCTCATAGTGGTGTTTGGTCGGACCCAGAGAAGTCGGAAGATGAACTTTTGGCAAAAGCGGTGCCGGAAATTGATGTTATCATTAGTGGACATACACATACTAGATTAGATGAGCCGATTGTTCATGGTAATACTTATATTGTCTCATGCGGCGAGTATGGAAAGCGTCTTGGCTCATTCCATATGGAACAGATAGAAAATGGCGTATGGGAAATGAGTGACTATGAGCTGATAGAGATGACCATGGATATTCCAGAAGATATGGAGACACGTGCGCGTATAGAAGAATTAATGGATAGCGTGGATGCTAATTATCTGAGTAAATGGGGATACAGCAGAAATCAGGTAATTGCACAAAACGATGTGGTATTTAGTTCGGTTAATGATTTAGGTGAGATACACGAAGACCATAATTTGGGTAATATTATGGCAGACGCGTATAAGTATGCAGTAGAACACGCTCCGGATTTTAATGGAGACAGGGTTGCACTTGCAGTTGCGCCAAGCGGTACGATTCGAGGCAGTTATCCGGTAGGCGATATCACAGTTGCAGATATTTATAATTCATTTTCGCTTGGAATCGGTGAAGATGGCGTACCAGGATATCCGCTCCTTAGTGTATATCTTACAGGTGCAGAACTTCGTTTGGTTGCAGAAATAGATGCATCTGTTTCTGATTTGATGACAACAGCCAGATTGTATAATTCCGGCATGGAATTTACATTTAATCCAAATCGTTTGATTTTGAATAAGGTAACGGATTGCTATCTAGTGGGAGACGCCGGGGAGCGAATCGAGATAGAGGATGATAAACTTTACCGAGTAGTATCGGACATGTACAGTGGACATATGCTTGGTGGAGTAACCGATCTTTCTTTCGGATTGTTATCGTTGGAATTAAAGCATGCGGATGGCACACCGATTGAAAAACTGGAAGATGCGATTATCTATGTGGAAGATGAAGAATTAAAGGTATGGGCATCTATTGCTGGATATATGGAATCATTCGAGGATACGGATGGAGATGGCATTCCAAATGTTCCAGATTATTATGAAGGTAAACAGGGACGAAAAGTAATCGATGATAGCAAAAATATTATCGATTTGATAAAGAATCCAAATAAGTATGCAGGAATGATTATCGGTGTAGTAGTTGTGGTAATTATTCTGTTAATAGCGATTATTTTACTAATTAAAAAATTAGTGAAGATGGTTGCTTACAAAATCAAAAAGAAGTAATGGTAGAATTTTAGAGGTTTAAAGCATGAGTGCACAAAGTCATATTGAAAAAGCATTAAGAGATATTTATGTGCTCCTGTCCCAGTGTGAGGTATATGATAAAGAGAATAATCTGGTTATCATGGATAAAAAAGTCATGGTGGAATCTTTGCAGGAATTGAGTCAGGGAGTTTACGAGGTTATGGAAGAGTATGAACTGACGAAGCAAAGCAGAGAGCAGGCAGAGCGCGATGTAAAGAAACGCGGGGCGGAACTGATTGCTGATGCGAAAGGAAAAGCGGAGGATGTGTATGCTGGTTCAGTGCTTTATACAGACGAAGCGTTAAAACGTGTACAGTTTATTATGCAGGATGCAATGGATTCCGTACAAGGGATTTATAGCAAAATGCAGCAGGATATGGAGCGCGAAATGCAGCGTGTTCGTTCTGATCAGACAGGATTAACAGGCTATCTGCACGATTTGGCTGATACCGATAAATATCTGCAGATTATCGAGGAGCGGAATAAGAAGTTGGCAAAAGAACGAGCTGCTGATAAAGATGAGATTCCGGAACCAACGATTGCAGTTCCAAAGCCGGAGATTCGCATTAATGAGGCATATTTTAGAGAACATGGCTTGAGCTTAGAAGATGAGCCACAGGAGATGCCAGAAGAGAAAATGGAAAAAGTCACTGCTGAGATTAGCGTGAATCTCGACTCCGAATACTTCAAGTGGAAAGAGCGGGAAGCGAATGGTGGCGAGGAGGAAGAGCCGAAAAAGCCAGGAAAGAAATCGCTTTTTGCTAGACTTGGAAAATAGAAGCTGCAGAGCCAAGCTCGAAAATGCAAAGCATTTCCTCGCTGTGGTTCTCACCAAAGAAAATAAAAAGAGAGAAGTATAATATTCATACAAGTATGATATTAACTTCTCTTTTTTATTTGCCTTGGCTCTGCATCTTTACAAATTAAAAAAGTTTTAAGATTTCTCTACTATAAAAATACATTTTTAACTGTTACAATATCGATATAGTTAGTGTACGTGCGGTCTGTGCTAGCAGACGGTCAGAAAGGAGCATACCATGCAGACTATTTTAGTATGTGATGATGATAGAGAAATTGTAGAGGCGATTGACATTTATTTGCAGCAGGAAGGCTATAACGTGTTGAAGGCCTATGATGGAGAAGAAGTGCTTCAGATATTAAAGGATAATGAGGTGCATCTACTGATTATGGATGTAATGATGCCACGTTTGGATGGGATTCGCGCTACCCTAAAAATCCGTGAAAATAATAGCATACCGATTATTATTTTGTCTGCAAAGACGGAAGACTCGGATAAGATATTAGGATTGAATGTAGGTGCGGATGATTATCTTGGCAAGCCATTTAATCCATTAGAATTGGTAGCGAGAGTGAAGTCGCAGCTTCGCAGATATACGATGTTAGGAAATGCCACGGAAAAATGTGATGCGGTATATGAAGTGGGTGGTTTGTCAATTAATGATGACCTAAAAGAAGTGACTGTAGATGGTGAAGTAGTGAAAATGACCCCGATTGAATATAATATTCTGCTCCTTTTAGTGAAGAATCAGGGAAAGGTATTTTCTATCAACCAGATTTATGAAAACATCTGGAATGAGGATGCAATTGGAGCCGATAATACCGTAGCAGTACATATTAGACATATTCGGGAGAAGATTGAGATTAATCCAAAAGAACCGCGTTATTTAAAGGTTGTTTGGGGTGTAGGCTATAAAATCGAAAAAAATGACCAATAAGAGAAAAAGAGAGCGTCTATGGAAAATAAATCTTATTCAATTGGTGTGAAAATTACTGGTGTGATCCTGCACTTTTTTTTCACGATTATTTTAACATTATCCCTGTTTTTACTGGGGTTACTGATTAGTAAAAACATATTTGAATTTGCAGATATTGGAACCAGAAGTTTTTTGAATTCCGGTTATTATACTCAGACGATACAGGAAAAGTGTGATCATTTGGGTGAGTATATGTATCTTCGTGGAAAAGGAAATGATAGAACAGCGGAGGAGAATCGTAGGTATTTGCAATATACCGATGAATTTAAATCGGAAGATACGAATTTTTGTTTCTGGTATAAGTTCAAAGATGAATGGATAACGAATCAGCCGGATACTTACGAAGGACAGACCTTTGACCCGGAGCTTTTGATGATGCAGGCACGGACAATGGGAAACTATCTGCTCTATGATATGGAGAATAAAGAGTTTGGTACAGATATTAAAAAGCTCGCTACGTATTTTTTTGAAAGTGCGAATACACAGATGTACTGGCCGACGAATCATGTAATCTTGATAATTGGTGTAGATACACAGTTTTCAGCGATGGATGATTTGCATTACGCCAGTGAAGAGTATCATCAGATGTACCCATGGATTAAGACGGCTATTACAACGGCGTTAATCAGTTTGATAGGTTGGATACTTACTTTGATTTATCTGACATTAGCGGCAGGAAGAAGAGTAGATGATGATGAGATACATCTGAATACGTTTGATAAGATTAAGACCGAGATTTTGTTTATCGGATTTATTGCGATTGCTGCGGAATTGATTTTTATTATTATCCGTGTTAGCGATCAGGAATGGGAGTTGTCTGGACTTTTGGCGGCTTCAGGAACGGTGAGTCTGGTTATGGATGCACTGTTTTTAACATTCTATTTGAGCATCGTGAAATTAATGAAAGCGGAATGTTTGTGGAAAAATAGTTTCGTTTATTGGTTACGGGTGGGAATATTAAAGACCATGCAGAACCGGAAAGCGACCACGAATATGATATTGGCATTTGTCGGTCATTTAATAATCTGTTTTTTGCTGGCAATGGGAGCTTTTTATTATAGAAGGAAAGTATTTGCGATATTGCTAGTAATTTTCTGTGCGTGGGAAGGGTATTTGTTGTTAAAACAGTCGGTAGAGAAATACCGTATTATGGAAGGCGTAAAACGTATTAAAGAGGGCGCGCTTGATACCAAAATTAATTTGGATGAGATCCACGGAGAGAACCGTATGTTGGCGGAAGATATTAATAATATCGGTAGCGGTCTGGAATATGCCGTTGAAGAAAGCACGAAAAACGAGCGTATGAAAGCAGATTTAATTACCAATGTATCCCACGATATTAAGACACCGCTGACTTCAATCGTGAATTATGTAAATCTGCTTAAACGAGAAGATATTGAGAATGAACGTGCAAAAGATTATATCCGGATTTTAGATGAGAAAGCGGAACGGTTAAAACAGTTAATAGAAGATTTGGTAGAAGCATCAAAAGTAAGTTCTGGTAACGTAAAACTGGATATGCAGACGATTGACCTGGTAGAGATGGTATATCAGACCGCAGGCGAGTTTGATGATAAGTTTGAACGAAAAGGTTTGACGATTGTGACGAAGCTGCCAAGTGTGCCAGTTTACATTTGTGCGGATGGCAGACAATTATATCGTGTTATTGAAAATCTGTATAATAACGTGTCAAAATATGCGATGGAGAATACCCGCGTTTATGTGGAGATTGCAGCAAAAGAGGAACAGGTTATTTTTTCTATTAAAAATGTGTCAGAGAAATCGTTGGCACAGGAAAATAGTCAGGTGGGTGACTTGACGGAACGTTTTGCTAGAGGAGATTCTTCCCGCACCACAGAAGGAAGCGGTTTGGGGCTTTCTATTGCGAAAAATCTCACACATCTTATGGGCGGAACATTTGATATCAGTGTAGATGGAGATTTATTTAAGGCGGCACTTATCTTTTTAAATCAGACGGCTGTGGAAAATGCCATAGATACAAGTCAAATTTAGTGAATTAAAGTACAAAAGTACTTGCTTTTTATTTAATAGAATTATATAATTAAAAAATCTTTAAGAACGGGATAAGATAAAATCGGAGGTAGATTTATGAAATTATATAATGGAGGCGCGTATTTGGTGAATGGAACAGAACTTGTTGCAGATTCACCGGAAGCAGAAGCACAGGTACAAAAAATGACCGGACGTGCAGTTGCAAAAGCAGAAGCAAAAAAGGACACCATTGCTTATAGCATTTTACAGCAGCATAACACATCCGGAAATATGGACAAACTTCAGGTTCGTTTCGATAAATTGACATCACATGATATTACGTTTGTAGGTATTATTCAGACCGCAAGAGCATCAGGTTTAGAGAAATTCCCTATGCCATACGTACTTACAAATTGTCACAATAGTTTGTGTGCAGTTGGTGGAACGATTAACGAAGATGATCACATGTTTGGTTTGACTTGTGCGAAAAAATATGGCGGTGTATACGTACCACCTCATCAGGCAGTTATCCACCAGTTTGCGAGAGAAATGTTAGCAGAAGGTGGTGCTATGATTTTAGGTTCTGATTCACATACCCGTTATGGTGCATTAGGTACTATGGCAGTAGGTGAAGGCGGACCGGAACTTGTAAAACAGTTGTTAAATAAGACTTATGACATTGATATGCCGGGTGTAGTGGGCGTGTATTTAACAGGTACACCTATGATTGGTGTAGGTCCACAGGACGTTGCACTTGCGATTATCGGTGAAGTGTTTGATAAAGGTTATGTGAAGAATAAAGTGATGGAATTTGTGGGACCAGGCGTGTCTAACTTAAGTGTAGATTTCCGTATTGGTATTGACGTAATGACCACAGAGACTACTTGTTTATCTTCTATTTGGAGAACAGATGCGAAGGTTGCAGATTTCTATGCAATTCATGGCAGACCGACAGCATATAAAGAATTAAATCCGGGTGAAGTAGCATACTATGATGGTATGATTGAGATTGACTTGAGTCAGATTAAGCCAATGATTGCTATGCCATTCCATCCAAGTAACACTTACACGATTGAAGAGTTGAATGCTAATTTAATGGACATCTTAGATGACTGTGAGAAACGTGCACAGGTAAGCTTTGATGGAGCCGTAGATTTAGATTTAAAGAGTAAAGTCAGAAATGGCAGATTATATGTAGACCAGGGTATCATCGCAGGTTGTGCGGGCGGCGGTTTTGAGAATATTTGTGCAGCAGCAGATATTTTAAAAGGTGCAAGCATCGGACCAGATGAGTTTACTTTAAGTGTATATCCGGCAAGTACACCGGTTTATATGGAACTTGTGAAAAATGGTGCAGTAGCTACTTTGATGGAGACAGGTGCGATTGTGAAGACAGCATTCTGTGGACCATGTTTTGGTGCGGGCGATACACCTGCGAACAATGCATTCTCTATCCGTCACTCTACAAGAAACTTCCCGAACCGTGAAGGTTCTAAGGTACAGAAAGGACAGGTTGCTTCTGTTGCACTTATGGATGCGCGTTCTATTGCAGCGACTGCAGCAAACCGTGGTTACTTGACAGCAGCGACAGACATGGATGTAAATTACAGTAATCCAAAATATTTCTTTGATGGAAGAATTTATGCAAACCGCGTCTTTGACAGCAAAGGTGTTGCAGATCCAAGTGTAGAAATCCAGTTTGGACCAAACATCAAAGACTGGCCAGCTATGAGTGCATTACCAGAAAATATGGTATTGAAAGTAGTATCTGAAATTCATGACCCTGTTACCACAACAGATGAATTGATACCATCTGGTGAGACCTCCTCCTTCCGTTCTAATCCATTGGGATTAGCTGAATTTGCACTTTCTAGAAAAGATCCGCAGTATGTAGGCCGTGCGAAAGAGATTCAGAAAGCGCAGAAAGCGGTAGAAGCTGGTGAGTGTCCTGCAGAGGCAGTAGAAGAGTTAAAAGATATTATGACAGCCATTAAGGCACAGTTTGCAGAAGTTGATAAAACAAATACCGGTTTCGGTAGCACAATTTTTGCGGTAAAACCAGGTGATGGCTCTGCACGTGAGCAGGCAGCTTCTTGTCAGAAGGTACTTGGTGGTTGGGCGAATATTGCAAATGAATATGCGACCAAGAGATATCGTTCGAACCTTATCAACTGGGGTATGCTTCCATTCATCATTCCAGCAGGTGAATTGCCATTTGAGAATTTGGACTATCTCTTTATTCCAGGCATTCGTAAGGCGATTGAAGAGAATCAGTCAGATATGAAAGCGTATGTGGTAAAAGATGGTACATTGAAAGAATTTAATCTTCATATCGACGCTTTAACAGATGATGAGAGAGAAATTATCTTAAAAGGATGTTTGATTAATTACTATAAAGGTTAATTATGGAAAATAGAGACCACAGCAGGATAAATTTTTGCATTTATTTTGCTGTGGTCTCTTTGCAAATTGACAACTTCCGTGTACAATAGTACTAGAGTATATTGGGGGAGGAACCGCTGTGAGCGAAGTGAAAAAAACGGAACAATTTTTACAGGAAAAGAAAGAGACCGAGGTAAAAAAGCAGGGCGAGAAGCGTAATCATGTAATAACGATATCGATTGCAACCTTTCTGACATTTTGTTGCTGTGCAATCTTTTACTTTTTTTTACTGCGTAATCAGGAGTTTGCAGAATATGGAGATCGGATATTTAAGATTTTAGAACCGATTGTAATAGGTGTTGTATTAGCATATCTTTTGAATCCGATTATGGTGTTCGTTGAAGGATGGGCGAAAAAGCTTCTGAAGAAGTATATTAAAAATGAGAAACGGGTAAAAAACCTTTCGCGTATGATAGGAATTGCAGGAGCATGGTTGTTTTTTGCACTAATTATTGTAGTGCTTGTGGCATCTATTCTTCCGACGATTATAGATAGTGTTATGAGTATGATTCGAAGCTTTCCTGATGCTGTGAATAATTTGTTGAATTGGCTTAATGAGGTGGTAGAAGACGGAAGCGAGTTAGAGGCTTTTCTTAATGATTTGATCGTGAATGCTTCTGCGTGGTTTCAGACATGGGCGAAGGAAACACTCCTTCCGGAATTGGAAGGATATATTGCTTCTATTATGAGCGGTGCTGTAGCGGGCGTGAAGACAGTTTTAAATATTTTTATTGGGTTTGTTGTATCTGTTTATGTTCTTACCAGTAAGGATGTTTTTTCTGGACAGGCGAAGAAGATTGTATATGCTTTCTTTAAACCGTCTAAAGCGAATGTGATTATTGATACCGTTCGTAAGAGCCATGAATTGTTTGGCGGATTTATTTCAGGCAAATTATTGGATTCTCTGATAATTGGTATTTTAGCATATATTGTTTTATCAATTATGAAGATGCCATACACAATGCTGGTTGCAGTAATTGTTGGTGTGACGAATGTTATTCCGTTTTTTGGTCCATTTATTGGAGCGATTCCGTCATTTTTCATCATTTTATTGCAGGCACCAATGAAGAGTTTATATTTCTTGATTTTTATTCTTGTTTTGCAGCAGATAGATGGAAATATTATTGGACCAAAGATTTTGGGCAATACAACCGGTATTTCTGCATTCTGGATTGTATTTTCAACGACATTCTTTGGCGGGTTATGGGGATTCCCGGGAATGGTATTAGGTGTACCGTTGACTGCAGTTGCACATCATATTTGTAGTCGTATTCTTGGGTATCTGTTGAAAAAACGTGGAATTCCGGTGGAAACGGAAGCCTATATTAAATTAAGAAAAATCGATAAATACACAAATGAGCCAATTTATGGAAAATCTTCAAAAAAGAAGGGCGAAAACGTTTCCTAAAAGCATGTATTTTTTTGACAACTATTAATGTGTATGTTAAACTAAAAGGTAGAACAAAAGGAAAATTTCTAAGGTTTGAGGTAGTAGAAATTGGATAAGTACGAATACAATTTAAAGCTGGATCAGATGAAGGCATTGGTTGCGAGTGGAGATTATCTAACCGCTGCAACGATTGCTGATACCATCAACTGGCGTAAGATAAAAAATGTGACAGCGTTAGTAAGAGCTGGTGAGATATATGAGCAGGTGGAACGTTATGAGGAGAGTAGAGATATTCTTTTGATGGCGTATGACCGTTCTCCGATAGGCAGAACGATTATTTACCGACTTGCTTGTGTAGCAATTAAGATGGCAGCGTATGACGAGGCCAAGGAGTATTATAGAGAGTTTGTAGAGATTGCTCCACATGATAATTTGAAATATGTTTTAAAATATGAGATTAATAAAGCGCAGGGTTCTGATTATAAGACTCTGATAGCGAATCTGGAAGAATTAAAAGAACAAGAGCTCTCAGAGGAATGGTGTTATGAATTGGCATATTTGTATCATCAGGCAGGAATGGGAGATAAGTGTATTGAAACTTGTGATGAGTTGATTCTTTATTTTGGACAAGGTCCATATGTAGAGCGGGCTTTAGAATTAAAGATGCTTTATCAGCCACTGACTCCGCAACAAGAAGAGAAATACAGACTGTTTAGACAACAAAAAGAAGGTATTACAGAAGTTCGACCAGAGGATGCCTTGGAGTCGGGAGAGATTGTTTCCGAAGTGGTACAGATTCCGCAGGTGAAAATGTCGCCAGAGCGATTTAACACACAGAATTTGCAGGAAGCTCTCCAGGAAAGCATGCAAAAGATTATGGAAGCAACAGAGAAAGAAACCGTTGACGACCATATGGATGCTATTAAGAAAATGGTGGAAGAGATTCCATTTTTACAGATTCCGGTAGAAAAAGAGACGGATGACAAAGAAGCATATATTGCTACGGACCAAGAGATAGATGCTTCCCTAAGATTGAATTTTCAAGAGCTGTTAAATGAAGAGCATGATGGTCAGATGCAGATTCTTGTGCCGGATAATGGCGTATATGAGCCTCCTATTAGAGGACAGATGACGATTGAAGAAGTTCTCGAGGAGTGGGAGAAGACTAGAAGAGCGGCTGAGGCGGCATTACAGGAAGCAGAGCAAAAGAAGCTTGAGTCTGTAAAAGCAAAGGCGCTGCAGGAAGCCGGAGATATTATGGAACGTCTTGCAGATGTGATACCAAAGCTGGATGCAGGCATTTCACCACAGGATTTATTAAAAGAGCAGTATTTATCGGATACTGGCGTAGAAGAAGATCGCGCGGCACAGATGGTTGCTAATATGAACCAGTTGCTGCAAAAAGAAATAGATCGTTTAAGTACGGAAAATGCTCAGATTGAAGAACAGCTGGCTGTGGAGCAGGAATATGCGGCAACGCAGGAAATGGATGCTACTTTGCAGTATCTGATGGCACATGCAGAACAGCAGGAGCGGATTGTTGATATAACTCCAAGTGTATCGGGTATGGAGGATCTTCTTGCTGATGAAGCGGTTGCCAATATTTTAAAAGAAGAAGGCATTATTGAAGAAGAGGCAGAACCAGAAGAAATTCCATTGGAAGAAAGTATTCTAGAAGAAACTATTATAAATGAAAGTATTTTAGAAGAAAGTATATTAGAAGAAGTTGCTACAGAAGAGGTTATTGCTAAAGAGCCGGAAGAAGAGGCCGTTATAGAGGTTGAAGAAGAACCGATAGATGAAGAAGTTCATGAAGAAGATTTTCTTGCTGAAATGGAATCTGAGTTTGCGGCAATGGCACAGGAGGTAGTTGCTTCGAAAGAGATTCCGACAGAAGCCGAATTACTTCCGGAGATAGAACTTCCAGCCGATTTGAATTTAGAGATAACTATTAGTTCTCTTACAGAAGAACAAAAAGAAATGTTCTCTTATTTCACCCCTATCAAGGGTATGGAAGAGCAGATTTGTGTAGCGCTTAGCGGTATTGCCAGTCGATTAGAGAGTGGCAGATGTGCAGCTACCGGTAATCTGATAGTCCAGGGAGGTTCAGGAAGCGGAAAAACTGTCTTTGCAACGAACTTTATAAAAGCTTTACAACAGATGACCGGAAAATTGAATGGCAAGGTCGGAAAAGTAGAAGCAGAGGTTCTGAATAAGAAAGATATTAATGCGTTATTTGAAAAAATAGCTGGAGGATGTCTGATTATTGAGAGTGTAGGAGAATTAAGCAAGGACTCCGCAGAGAAATTAGGGTTTTTAATGGCACATGATACCAAGGGTACTTTGGTAATTATGGAAGATACAAAACATGGAATTGAAAAAGCACTTGTACGCGACAAGGAGTTTGCGGCCATGTTTACTGAGCGTATCAATATTCCAATCTTTACGAATGATGAATTGGTTATTTTTGCAAAGGCTTATGCAAAAGAGAATGGATACTCAATTGATGAAATGGGTGTCTTGGCATTGTATAATTGCATTAGTAACATTCAGAAATTAGATAGAGAGACCACGATTGCAGAGGTAAAAGAGATTATCGATGATGCAATTGAACATGTAGAAAGTGGTACACTCAGAAAAGCGTTCAGTATTCTTACTTCATCCAGATTTGATGAAGAAGACTATGTTATTTTACACGAGAAGGATTTTAATATTTAAGGATATAACAACTTAAACGAAAGGGGTTTCATACAATGGCAAACTTTACAGAACTTGACCGCTATTTATTCGGACAAGGAACACACTACGACATCTACAAGAAGTTAGGAGCTCACCTTTGTGTACAGGATGGATTCAAAGGCGTATGCTTTGATTTGTGGGCACCAAACGCAAGTAGAGTATGGGTAATCGGAAGCTTCAACGATTGGAACGAATCAGCAGACGAAATGAAGCGCTTAGAACCTGAAACAATGGGAATCTTTGAATTGTTTATTCCAGGTTTGGAGGAAGGTACACTTTACAAGTACTTAATTGAGACAAAAGATGGAAAGCGTCTGTATAAGGCAGATCCATTTGCAAGTTTTGCAGAACTTCGTCCAGGAAATGCATCTTGTGTAGCTGATATCGACAATTTTAAGTGGTCAGACAAAAAATGGTTAGAGCAGCGTGCAGAAGTAGATCCTTTTGAACGTCCAATGGCAATTTATGAAGTGCATCCGGGTTCATGGAAGCGTCATCCAAATAGAGAAGATGAAGGATTCTATACATATCAGGATTTAGAGAAATATTTGATTCCATACGTAAAAGAGATGGGTTATACTCATATTGAGTTAATGGGTATTTCTGAATATCCATTTGATGGTTCATGGGGATATCAGGTAACTGGTTACTATGCACCAACTTCACGTTATGGTACACCAAAAGAATTTGCACATTTTATTAATGAATGTCATAAGAATAAAATTGGTGTTATCTTAGACTGGGTACCAGCGCATTTCCCAAGAGATGCCCACGGTTTAGCTGAATTTGATGGTACATGCCTCTATGAATATGCTGATACTAGAAAAGGTGAGCATCCAGATTGGGGTACCAAGATTTTTGACTATGCAAAGACAGAAGTAAAGAACTTCTTAATCGGTAGTGCATTACTTTGGATTGAGCATTATCATATCGATGGTTTACGTGTAGACGCTGTTGCTTCTATGCTTTACTTAGATTATGGTAAACAGGATGGACAGTGGGTTGCTAACCAGTATGGTGGCAATGAAAACTTAGAAGCGATTGAGTTCTTTAAACATATCAACACATTGATTACCGGTAGAAATAAAGGTGCAGTTATGATTGCTGAGGAATCTACAGCATGGCCAAAAGTAACTGGGGATGTAGAAGATGGCGGTTTGAACTTCAGCTTTAAATGGAACATGGGTTGGATGCATGACTTCTTAAGCTACATGAAATTAGACCCTTACTTCCGTAAACATAACCATAACAGAATGACATTTGCTATGAGCTACAATGAGTTTGAGAAATATATCTTAGTGTTATCTCATGACGAAGTAGTACACTTAAAATGCTCATTATTAAACAAGATGCCAGGTCTTGGTGTTGATAAATTTAAAAACCTTATGGTTGCATATGCATACATGATGGGACATCCAGGTAAAAAGCTTCTTTTCATGGGACAGGATTTTGCACAGTTACAGGAATGGAGTGAAGAAAGAGAGTTAGACTGGTTCTTATTAGAGAATCCAGATCATCAGCACATCCAGAACTGGATGAAATCATTATTGCATATCTACCAGAAGAATCCGGCTATGTACGAGTTAGATCATAGTTGGGAAGGCTTTGAATGGATTAATGCAGATGATGCAGATAGAAGTATCTTTAGCTTTGTAAGAAAGAGCAAAGATGGTAAAAATAATCTTTTATTTGTATGTAACTTTACACCAATGGCACGTCCAGACTATCGTGTGGGTGTACCGAAAAAGAAATCTTACAAACTTATCTTAGATAGTGATGCTGTAGAGTTTGGTGGTGAAGGTTTAGAAAAACCAGCAACATATAAGGCGATTAAGAGCGAATGTGACGGCAAAGATTTCTCATTTGACTATCCATTATCACCATATGGAGTAGCAGTTTTTAAATTCTAAAAGTTAATAAAAACGCTGGAGTGACCGATATATATACCAGCGAAAGAATGGCACATTTTTTCGACACGTCGAGAAGATGTGCCGTTTTTAATTCATAGGAAGCACACTTTTGTTCTAGCGTGCAATATACCTAAATCGGGAGAATACAGATGAGAATAGAACAGCAGAATAGTATTTTGGAAATGTTACAGCAGAATAGCAATGTAGAAGGAAAAGGAAGTAATGGTCTTTTTGCAGAAAAGGCGACCGTTGCGAAATCAAAATACTCCGATACAAAATCTGTGTTTATGAAAGATTCTACATATTTAAATCCGGCTTTAGAAGAAAAAAAGGATTTGGCAGAAGCATTAGAAAGTGGCACGGTATTAGATGCGACAGATCGTAAAAATCAAATGGCAGTTCTTTCACACACAACGTCAGAGGAAGATTATGCAAAAATGCAGGAAGAAGGATTTTCTTTAGACGAGATGACAGGAAATACGATTGTCACCGTTACGGATAAGATTAAAATGCAGATTGCAAAAGGTGGAGGAGATATCTCTTGTTTTGCAGATGATTTAAGTAGAGCACAGTTGGAAGAGTTAACAGGAAGTGCGGCATTGGCACAGCAGTTAGAGCAGAAGTTAAGAGAAGCGGATTTGCCAGTGACAGAAGAAAATATTACCGCATGTCAAAGTGCATATGAACAGGCAAATTCCTTACCAGCATTGACGGATGGTAGTATTAAATACATGTTGGATAATCAATTAGAACCAACCATAGAGAATTTTTATAAGGCTGCTCACAGTGGTGCAAGTGCGTATAACGGTGTTATAGAGATAGATATTTCTGGTCTTCAGAAGCAGATAGAAGCAATTATCAGAAAAGCAGGATTACAGGTGAGTGATGCGTCTATTTCAGATAGTAAGTGGTTAATGGCAAATGAAATTCCATTGACACCGGATAATTTAAGATATTTGAATGATTTGAAAAATTGTGAGGGAATGTTGTCGGGCGAGGAACTGACAGATAGTCTTGTAAACGCAATTGCAGAAGGAAGGACACCACAAGGGGCAGTCATATTACCGGGATATGATTTGTTTGGGCGTGCAGAAGAAATAGTTTCCGTAATTGAGAATGCGACAGATACAGATATCCAGTATTTAATAGACAGAGGTTTTGAATTAACCGTTAAAAATTTGCGAATGGCTGCAGCACAAGAACCTGCGGAAGAACAGCATGATGAGACACAACCGGGTGAAATGGTAGCATGGGATGAGAGAGAAATCCGTCTGTTGACAGCACGTCGCCAATTAGAGGAGACACGTCTTGTTATGACTGTTGAGGCGAACTACTCCTTGCTTAAACGAGGAATCGCAATTGACACAAAGCCATTGGTAGAACTGGTAGAAGCATTAAAAAATGAAGAAAAACAATATTATGCAAGTTTGTTAGACGGTCATGGTGTAGAACTTACCGATGACAATATAGCAGTATTTGCAGAAACACAGGAAAAATTATCGGCTATTCAGAGTGTGCCGGCATATGTTTTGGGTATGCCTCAGGCTGAGACAGATACGATTCAAGGTGTTTATGAGAATGGTATGGCATTAAAAGCAGCTATGGAAAAAGCACAGCAGAGTTATGAGACTTTAATGACTATTCCAAGGAGTGATCTGGGAGACTCTTACGAGAAGGCTTTCCAAAGTGTAGACGATATCTTAAATGATTTAGGTGTTGATGTAACAGAACCGAATCGTAGAGCGGTTCGAATATTGGCGTATAATCAGTTAGAGATAACAGAAGCTGCGATTGTAGAAATGAAAGCAGCGGATGAAGAGGTACAGCGAGTATTTAAGAATCTGACTCCACGTGTAGTAATCGAAATGCTTCGTAACGGTGATAATCCATTAGAGATGGATTTTAGCATGATTAATAAACTTGCGGAGAATATCAAGCAAGAATTAAATAGTGACGATACGGAACGTTTTAGTGAATTCTTATGGAAATTAGAACGTAATAAAGAGATTACGGAAGATGAGAGAAGTTCTTTCATTGGCGTGTATCGATTGCTTCACCAGGTAGAACAGACGGATGGTGGGGCAATTGGTGCAGTATTGCATCAGGGAGCTGATTTGACATTAAAGAATTTACTGACGGCTGTTCGTAGTGCTAATAAGCAGACGAAAATGGATGTTTCAGTAGATGATAGCTTTGGAGAAAAACAGCAAGTTCATGGTTATGTAAATTCTATCACAGATCAGATTATGGCTGGTTATCAAAACAATTGTGTAAAAGATGCAAAAGAAGCATTGACACCGGGACGTTTGGCGACGTTAGAAAAGCAGGGTATGGACTGGATGGAAATGACGCCGGAACAGTTGGCGGAAACGTTGGAAAGCCTAGATGCAGACGATGTAGGTGTTTCGGCAGAATATGCACGAGAACAGTTGGAAGGATTTAAACAGTGTGCACATATATCAGAAAGTGTATACCAGTTATTAGAGCAGTATGATATACCGAATTCCGTGCAGAATATCTTAGCGATGGAAGCGATGATGAAGGACCGAAATCAGGTATTTCAGAAACTACTCGGACAGCGAGACCAGAATGATGTGCCAAGAGACAAGGACGATTTTTCAGCAGAGGAAGAGATAGAGGCAATTAAGAAGCAGTTAATAAAAGATTTTGGAAATGCAGTTACAGAGCCAAAAGAGATGGCAGAGGCACAGGAAGCGCTTGGTAAGCTGGCTGAGAATGTTATGAAGGCTATGATTGCGAGTGATGAGGTAACGAGTATTGATATTCGTGAGGCGAAATTAATGCGTGCGCAAATTGCCATTCAGAAGAAAATGTCTGAACAGGAGACTTACTCTGTACCTGTATTGGTCGGAGATGAAGTAACAAATGTTACTTTGAAAATTGTTCGTGGCATAGAAAAAAGAGGCATCGTAGATGTTGTGATAGAATCTCAATTGTCTGGTAAAATCGCTGCAACTTTCCAGGCGAAGGAAAAGGGTATTAGCGGTATGATTGCAACTGACAATGCAGAGACGAAAGAGAGCATGTCAGAACGTATAAATGAATTTATATCCGTATTACAAGAAACAGAAGCCGGAGTGGCAGATGTAAAAGTGGCACACATTCCGAATTTGGATTTAAATCATTTCTCGATGGTATCTAAAGATGTTTCTGAAACGGTAGAAAAAAAGGAAGCACCGGCAGATACCGATGCTTATCAGATTCAAACGTCACGTTTGTATGGTATGGCGGAGACGTTCATACGGTTTGTAAGAGAACATTACAAATAATGATGAGATGCTAGATATTCTAAGATACCAAGACAAATAGCGTCTGTTAGTGTTTCTTGATATTCAGGCGTAATTAAAAGTGCAGATTCGGTTGGACTGCTAAGAAACCCACATTCTACGATAACCGTAGGTGTGGGTGTCTTTTTTAGTAAATAATAATTATCATTTGCTTTCGGCTGTCTGGTATTTGTCGGGTCAACGTTTGTAATGAGACTATTTTGTAGTGTGGATGCTAAAGCTTTTCCTTCTTCAGAATGAGTAAAATAGAATACCTGAGCACCGGTTACACTTTCAGCAGGATAGCTGTTTTGGTGAATACTAACGGTAAAGAGGGGATTGGCTTCTGTGATAATACGACAACGATTTTGCATATCTGCGGATTTGAAATTAGCAGCTCCGTTTGCTAAATCAATATCAGAAGTTCGGGTTAGCACAGTGGAGATGCCGTTCGCATTTAGTTTTTGTGATAATAAAAGTGCAATCGCTAGATTGATATCTTTTTCTAAGATGTCATTTACTCCGACTTTGCCGGGATCGGCACCGCCATGTCCTGCATCTATTACGATACAGAAGTCAGACATGGGAACTGTATCAGAAGAGTCTGTAGAAGAGAATTCCGTATTGTTTTCAAAATAGTGTATACGATCTTTGGTTGTTTGTGTTTTTACAAAAATAGCACCTTCTCTGGCAAGAAAAACTGCACAGAACAATAGTGCAATCGACATAAAAAGCTCTACATGTTTTTTCATAAAAAATCCCTTGTTCGTTTCTATATACTATTCACGAACAAGGGATTTTATGAAATGATTAATTAATATATTTAATAATAGTATCCCATACGGCACTTTGCTCTAATCCAAGTTTCCAGAAAGCGCCGCCGGCTAATTTGAAAGAATCCATAACGTTTAATTTGGCTTCAATGGAAGCGGCATCTTCCATCCAGATTTGATAAATGGAACCGCCGTTTTTATATTCGACATAATATTGTCCTACTTCATCAGACCAAACTGGTGTTGCGCCATTTGCATTTGCCAGACGTTTCTGTTCGCCCATACTTGCAGAGTAGCAACTGATGTCATAGTTGGTAAAACTATCAATAACAGCACCATCTTCCGGTAAAACTTCTCCTTCAGCAGGAGTAAGTTTCCAAACTCTTGCGTAGAATGGCATGCCTAAAATAATCTGGTCAGCTGGAACTTCTTTCATGGTATTTTCAATGCCTTCTGTAACCCAACCTATAGAGGCAACAGAACCTGGTTCTGAACCGGAATAATGTTCATCATAAGCCATAATTATAACATAGTCTGCAAAAAGTGCTTGCTCTGCACGGTCATAGAATGCTGTATAAGCGGTAGGAACATAGTTATCTACGGAAAGGACAATTCCGTTATTAGCACATTTTAAAGATAATTCTCGAATAAATTGGATATAAGAATCACCAACAGCAGGATCAACGGATTCAAAGTCTATGTTAATACCATCTAAATTGTACTGGATAGCAGAAGAAATTAAATTATTAACCAAATTA
>JAFYQA010000074.1 GCA_017547315.1 Roseburia sp.
CGTGTCTATGCAGAAAATTCCTCAAAATTGTGAAACCCTTAGCGAACGGGAAAAATCACGTTTCCGGCATCTGCAAAATTAGACTTTCAAACATTTCTTCACAACAAACAAAAATATCTTTTCTAAAATGCTTGGCACTATCCAAAGACTTCATGAAAGAAATACATCACATTCTGCGAGCCATGAATAATCCGCTAACCGAAAGATTATCCTATCGAATTGCGAATGTCACAATAACTTTTATCATTCATAAAAATTTATAAATATTACATACGATAGCCTTTTATGGTTGATTTAAGAGTTGGTCTAATAGGGTGTACATTTTTTTGATGTCGATTGGTTTACTTAAATGGCCGTTCATTCCAGCTTCTAAGGATTTTTTTACATCTTCTTCAAATGCATTTGCTGTCATTGCAATAATTGGAATCTGTGCTCCATCCACTCTATTCTCCATAGACCGAATCTTTTTTGCCGCCTCTAATCCATCCATTACTGGCATACGAATATCCATCAGAATGACATCAAAATACCCTTCTTCTCTACTTGTAAACGCCTCAATAGCCTCTTCACCATTCAAAGCTACTTCTACTTCAAAGTGTTTATGTAATAATATATTTCTGGCGATTTCGATATTAATATCACTATCTTCTACGATTAAAGCTCTCTTTCCTGTAAAGTCATATGTGCTCCGCTTTGTACCATCTTCTCTTCCCATCGCATTGTTATGTTTTGGTGTAACTTCGACAGTGATTGTAAAAATGGTTTCCTCGCCTTTTTTACTCTGAACTTCAATATGTCCATTCATTAACTCTACGATATTTTTGGTAATCGCAAGTTCTAATCCCGAACCATTATACAAGGTACGACTTTCTCCGTAAATATGTTCAAATGGTTCAAAAATCACCGGCATCTGTGCTTCATCAATTCCAATTCCATTATCAGTTATCCGAAACTGAAGCATACACTTTCCACTGTCTTCCGATAGTACTTTTGTTTCTACTGATATCGTACCTTGGGATGGTGTTGATTTCACGGCACTATCTACTACATACATAATAGCTTTTCTTAATTTTCTATTATCAAAGATGTAATATTTTTCCAATTCATTCAACACAGAAAACTCGAAATGCAACTGTTTCGCATCTGTTAATCGCAAACTCCGCTCTTTTATCTCTCCTAAAAAAGCTTCGCTTTCGACAACATCTGTTTCTAACGCAATCTTTCCAGATTCTAAATCTGATAAACTTAGAATATCATTCACAAAAGAAAGTAAAAACTGGGCTGATTGTTCTATTTTATCCAGATTCTCATCTATCTTAGCCGGCAATGTTTCGTTTTCTCTACTCAAATATGACAATCCAATAATTGCATTTAACGGCGTACGAATTTCGTGACTCATACGACTTAGAAAGTCATTTTTCTTCTGATTCGATCGTTCTGCTGCTTCTAATGCTTCTATTAAGTTCTTAATCTGATTTGAATGCTCTGCCATGTGTTCTCTTCTTTCTCTATTACTAAAGTACTATTATAGCAACAATTCCTCTTTTTGCAAGAAAAAAATCCTTTCCCAAACTCCATTCTGTCTACATCATGCGCAAGCCTTTTGGATAATGATTCTTCAATACACTTCCCGCTAATTTTGCCCAGCCGATACTATAATCATCGGCATTGATCAGATACCATCCCTTTTCGCCATCGAGATTCAAAGTCTGTCCCTTTAAATACGCCTTTATCTCATAACTGTCTGCCGTATAAGATACCGTATGAAGGACATCCTCTTTATGAAGCGCCAATGCCAACGCATGTGACGGCTCAAAGCGATTCTTCTTTAACGTTCCCAAATGTAATCCCGGTCTTAATACCTTAATTCCCTTTAAGGAAGGCATTTCTTCTGGTATCAAATAAATCTGATCACCAAACTTTATTTTATTTCCTGTCGGAATTTCCCTTAAATTCTCTTTACAGAACTGTAAAAACTCTTCACAATCTTTATCCGATATTCCTTTTTCCGGTGGATTCTTACAATATCCCTGATAATCTGAGAGCTGACCATCCTTTTCTAATACTGCCAGATAATGTCCTTCTCCCTTTAAAAGATGTGGCCATAAACGAATCGTATTCGCAATCTGTTCTGCCATATCATCACGTACAGATTCTTCCATACTGCCAGCCGTTTTATCATTTATATACCAGTCCAAATTTCCCGCTGACATTCCTTCGTATGATTTAGCTGGTATGGTATGAAAATTGGTATGACAATTTAAGAAACGGTAAATACTACCTTCATTTTCCATCGGTGCAAAAGTACAGGTAGAATATACAATGCGTCCTCCCGGCTTTAACATAGATGCTGCACATTCTAAAATTTCATCCTGTCGCTCTCCACAGATGCGTACATTCTCTAGGCTCCACTCACCACACGCATCTTCATTCTTTCGAAACATTCCTTCTCCAGAACATGGTGCATCTACCAATATCTTATCAAAATATCCCTCAAACAATTCCGCCAGACGTGCAGGCGTCTCATTTAATACTACCGCATTTGTAATGCCAAGACGCTCAATATTCTCGGATAATATTTTGGCACGGGCAGGATGTATCTCGTTACAGATAAACATTCCTTTGCCCTGCATCTTGGTGGCAATCTGGGTACTTTTTCCTCCCGGTGCTGCACACAAATCCAAAATCCGCTCTCCCGGCTTTACATCCAGATACTCTACCGGCGCCATAGCACTCGGCTCCTGAATATAATATACACCTGCTTCGTGATATGGATGTTTGCCCGGTGTATCTTCTGCGTCGTAATAATATCCATTTTCACACCATGGAACTTCTGTTAGGTTAAATGGTACCTTCTCTAAAAAAATGTCTTTTTGTACTTTTAAAGGGTTTATACGAAGCGACTGGTACTTCGCATGTTCATAACTTTGCTCAAACGCTTCGTACTCTGCTCCCATCATAGTTTTCATTCTATCTACAAAATCCTGTGGTAACATCGTTCTTCTCATCCTTTCTGCAATCTGAAACTGCAGGTTCTATCATCTAATCATCTTTCAAACGTTCTAAAGCTTTTAATGTAGCCTCATCTGCTGCATCCAACAGATAGTTATGCATCTTTTCCTTTTTCTCATCAATCGTTGTCAACGATTCTTCCCTTGCTGCTTTCAACTCTAGTTCTAATTCTTTTGCTGACAACAAAAAGCATCCCTGTCCCCTGATAATAATCTGTTCTAAACCATCCGATGTAGCGACTGTTACGTGATATTTTCTTCCGTTTTCATGTGCAAATTTCTCGATATACGCATCCGCAGTCTCTGCTTCTTTGGTATAGACCACATGAATGTTATGATAATCAAAAATCTCCGTTTTGTGTCCTACCACACGATAAGCATCAAATACTACAATTAACTGGCACTTACGGACACCCTGATAATCACAAAGCATATCTAATAATTTTCCTCTGGCAGCGTCTACATTTTGCTCCGCCAATTCTTTTAAATCAGCAAATGCATAAATAATGTTATAACCATCCACCAATAAATACTTTTCCTTATTTATCTTTTTCTGTGGAATATAATCTCCAGCGGATTCGCTACGAATTACCTTTTTTGCAGCCGTCTTATGGGTAGACCACTTTTTTACATCTTCTTTCCCATGAGCATTCGAACGATAGGTTCGATTCAAAATTTCATCAATCTCGTCTGTACCGATAATCACATCTTCCGTACTCTGTCGCTGCATAGTCGGCATTCCTTTATCTATAGAAGCATCTCTTCCACCACCAAGCAAACGTCCTGGCAGATGCATATACTCTTCCACCTGATCCCATTCCACGATAAATCCTGCGCCATGTGCGCAAAAAACGGACGAAGACGGGTTTCTCGTATCTCTATCTGCATCATATCCTAACTTTTCACAGACCTCTTCCGTATTATGACAAGGTTTGTAACCTCCTAGTGTCAAAGTCAATCTGCCTTCGCCTCTAGAATACGCATTTACTTCTTTTTGATAGTTCTGCATACAGGACACCGGGGCACTTCCAATTAAAACACTTGCATTCCCCTCCATAAAAGGTCCCGTCATACTACCATACATTTTTTCGATGTCTGTCATGGCACGTCCAACTAACCCCTGTGGTAGTTCTAAACGGAAGTCATAATATGGCTCTAATAACACAGACTCCGCTTGCATTAACCCCTGTCTGACTGCACGATACGTAGACTGTCTGAAGTCACCGCCTTCGGTATGCTTCGTATGTGCACGTCCATTGATTAACGTAATCTTCATATCTGTAATTTCAGAACCTGTCAAAACTCCGACATGCTGTTTCTCCTCTAAATGAGTTAAAATCAAACGCTGCCAATTTTTTGCCAGAATATCTTCACTACAATCTGTACAAAACTGCATGCCACTTCCTAATTCACCCGGTTCTAACAATAAATGTACTTCTGCATAATGACGCAATGGTTCAAAATGACCGACGCCTTCTACGGTATTTGCGATGGTCTCTTTGTAAACGATATTTCCCATTCCGAAAGCAATCTCTACGCCAAAACGCTCCCATACCATACGCTGTATAATCTCGATCTGCACTTCCCCCATGATTTGTGCATGGATTTCCTGCAACGATTCGTTCCATACAATATGAAGCTCCGGCTCTTCTTCCTCTAGCATCCGAAGTTTTGGTAACATCTGCACCGCAGCCACATCCTCTGGCAACAAAATCTTATAACTCAATACTGGCTCTAAAACAGGCAACAAACTGGGTGTTCCCTCTCCTAATACCATGCCAGGCTTCGTATGTTCTAAACCGATTACTGCGCAAACAGTTCCAGTTTCTGCCTCTGAAACCGTTTCATATTTACTTCCGGAATAGATGCGAATCTGACTTATTTTTTCTTCACCAATGATATCTCTGACCTTTAACGTACCACCAGTCACTTTTAAATAGGTCATTCGCATATTCTGCTCATCTCTTGCAATTTTAAAAACTTTTGCTCCAAATGTTTCTTTATAAGAAGGAACCCTTATCCACTGATAAAAACCTTCTAAAAATGTTTCTACTCCTGTCATTTTTAGTGCAGAACCAAAGCAACACGGATAGACCAGACGTTTTTCGATTAATTCCTGAATTACTTCTTTTTCTAACTGCCCTGCTTCCAGAAACTGCTCCATAGCTGCTTCTTCTGCCATCGCAACTTCTTCATAAAACTCTTCTGTATCTGTAATCGAAAAGTCTACACAACAGTCCGATAACTCCTGCTTTACTTCTGCAAGCAGTGCTTCTTTCTCACATCCCTGCTGATCCATTTTATTTACAAATAAGAAAACCGGCACTTCATAACGCTTTAACAAACGCCACAGCGTCTTCGTATGGGCCTGTACACCGTCTGCACCATTTACCACTAAAATCGCATAATCCAATACGGACAATGTACGCTCCATCTCGGATGAAAAATCTACATGCCCCGGCGTATCCAATAAAGTAATCTGTAAATCTTTATATTCTAATACAGCCTGTTTCGAAAAAATAGTGATACCACGCTCTTTTTCCATTTTATCCGTGTCTAAATAAGCGTCCTGGTTATCTACACGCCCCAATTTTCGAATCTTGCCACTTGTATATAAAAGTCCTTCTGATAAGGTCGTCTTTCCGGCGTCTACATGCGCCAATATTCCTACAACAATTTTCTTCATATATAATAACTACTCCTAGTCTCCATACTATGACCATTATACCTTATCATACCACAACTTTCTCCCAAAAGAAAGGACAGCATTCCAACAAAAAACTGCCACAGAATGTTTCCATTCCGTGACAGTCGTTTTTAATAACAAAAATAATGTCCGCCAATTTTAATATCCAAATTACGTGTTAATTTCTTTGTTGCAAAATATAATGTATCTTCTCTTACAATGTTGGTATTTCCGTTTAACACTGCGTAGATTGTTGCATATTCTCTTTCTGTCGGTTCTGCTGTATCTCTTAACTTCCATGATGCAAACTGTACCGGTTTTTTCTGACTTAATACATCGTATAAAGTACTTGGGAATTCTTCCGAAACGATACGGTTAAAGATAACCTCTACTACAGCCTGCTGTCCGCCATCTGATTCTCCTCTGGCCTCTACCCATAAAATCTTTGCAAGCAAATCAATCTCTTCTTCTGTCAACTGAATGCCCCAACGATTTTGGTAAATCTTTTCTTCTGAGTCACCGAAATTTACTCTTACTTCGATAGACTCACTTTCATTGTTATATAATTTCACTAAATTCGTATCGTTCTTTACAAATGATACTACGTTTTCTTTCTCGGTTGCAAATGATAATTCGGAAATCGGTAACGCTGAATTGTTTTCACCTAATCCCTGCTGGCTGGACGTAACTGTTAAGCAAAGCACCAACGCTAACGCACCTGCTACGTTCATTGTCATATCTCATTTTCTCCTTCCACTAAATAAAAGACTTTTTATAAAAGCGGCAAATAAACATTTCATTTATCTGCCGCCGAACTACAAGTCTACATCTTACTGATTTTTTTATAAAAGTCAAATTTTACGTTTTGGAAAAAAATGTAAATTTTTACTGCCATTTTACTATATTTCATCACAAAAACGGATGAATTCTCTACAAAAAAGCCAGTTTCAACTTTATCACACTAAAGCTTTACAGTGTAAAGGAGCTAATTTTTGCACAATTGCATTATCGTTTTTTTATATAGTTTGCACAAAGTTATTACAAGTTTGTTACAACGTTGTAAAATTTCGTAGCATTTTGCCAAGTAATTCTCTCTACTTCTTCTACTGATACTTGCTTTAACTCTGCTATTTTTTCTACTATATATGGAATATAACGAGAATCATTCCGTTTTCCGCGATATGGTTCCGGTGCCATATATGGACAATCCGTTTCTAATAGAATACGTTCTAAAGGAATCTGTTCTACTGTTTCCTTTAATTTTTTTGCATTTTTAAAAGTTACAACACCGCCTACGCCAATATAATATCCCATTTTGATAAATTCTAAGGCCATTTCCGGCGAATAAGAATAACAATGAATTACTCCCGGTATTTCCTCTGCATGTGCCTCTTTCATTACCTGCAAGGTATCTGCTGCTGCATCCCTAGAATGTACGATGATTGGCAAGTTTGCCTCCCTAGCCAGCTCCATCTGGCGTTTAAACCAATAACGCTGACGTTCCTGCACTTCCGGCTCCTTGTCCCAGTAATAGTCTAAACCGATTTCACCAACTGCCACTACTTTTTCTAATTTCGTCAATTCTCTAAGCCACGCCAAACGTTCTTCATTTAATTCTGAAATCTCACTTGGATGAACGCCTACTGCAGCATAAATAAAGTCATATTTTTCTGCCAGTTCGATGGAATTACGGGTAGACGCAATAGAGGCCCCTACATTTACCACTCGCTTTATACCACAATCAGGCAGAGAAGCTAAAAGTGCTTCTCTGCCTGAATCAAATTGTTCATCATCATAATGTGCATGTGTATCAAATATCATAATTATTTCTTATCGTCCTTCGCTTTTTTCTTGCGTTTATTATGAACGATAATGATAGAAATTACAAGTATCAAAACGATAACTGCTGCAGCAATCGTCAAATAAAATCCACTATTATCTGCTTCTACCTCTACTACTGCAAATGCTGCTTCGTATGGAAGCTCTGCTACCACATAACTGCCATCTGTAACTGTCTGTATCGGAATCCATCCCTCTCCTTCCAAAACATATACCTGAATTTCTCCTTCTGCATGATCCGGCACATAAAAATGTCCTTCTACACATGTGATGGTAGATTCACGTTTGGAAAGAATACTCCATTCATTACTATAAAGTAATTTCATTCCCTCTATCGTAATCGGAAACTCTTTTTCAGCCGGAAGTACCTGTAATTTTGTACCTTCATAGAATTTACCAACTGCAATAAAGAGCGGTTTCTCCTGGCCTTCCTTCTCCTCAGCTACACTCTGAACCCAAGGAATATACTTTGCTTCTAATGTAATATTATTCACAATATTCGTATAAGCTTCTTTTTCTGGCCATGCTACATATGCTTCTTCTGTATCTTTTACCTGTGGGAACTGCTCTTCTTGTAAGGTATATCCGTATGGCACATATTCTTCACCAATTGTCTCACCATCTAATACAAAGGAAACTTTAACCAGTTCAAATCCTTCTGGTAC
>JAFYQA010000075.1 GCA_017547315.1 Roseburia sp.
TGTGGCGGTACTGTAGAAGAAGTTGACAATTATGGTATGACAGAAGAAACTGCTATGCAGTTTGCAGATGATTTGATTGATTTTGTTGATTACTTTACAGTTACCGGACAACAGCAGCAGATAGAAACTGATGAATTAGTGTATTATATGATGGGTTCTATGGGAGAAGTTCCTGAGGAATACGAAGATGTATTATACGCAGCAGTGACTAGCTATGCAGCAGCTCTTCCTGACATGGGTGATTATCAGTCTGTTACAGACCATGAAATTATTTATGATGATGGTATCTTAATGAATGTTACCATTCAGGGTAGTTTGAAACCTGCAAAAGTAGAGATTATGTTAGATGAAGATTTAGAACTTCTCAGCATTTCTACAAACGTTGTTTATACTTTTGGTGAAACAATGACAAAAGCAGCATTAAATACATTGATGGGTATGGGTACTGTATTTGCAGTATTGATTCTTATCATTGTTTTAATTTCTTCTTTTGCTTTGATTCCTAAGATTCAGGCAGCTTTTTCCGGTAAGAAAGAAGAAAAGCCTGTTGCAGAAACAAAAGTAGTACAGCAGATTGTAAAAAATGAAGAAGTTGCTTATGAAGACGTAACAGATGATGCAGAATTAGTTGCAGTTATTGCAGCAGCAATCGCAGCTTATGAAGGAAGCGGATCTGCCAGCGGTTATGTAGTAAGAAGTCTTAAGAGAAGAAGATAAGATATAGAAACTTCTTATAACTAATAAAAATGTTGTAATAAAACAAAAAAACTTAATTATTAGAATCCACAGGAGGAAAATTGATATGAAAAATTATACAATTACCGTTAACGGAAACGTATACGATGTAGTAGTAGAAGAAGGTGCATCCACAGGCGCACCTGTAGCAAGAGCAGCAGCTCCAAAAGCAGCTCCTGTAGCAGCTCCAAAGGCAGCTCCGGCAGCTCCAAAAGCAAGTGGTGCGGCAGGAAGCATTAAAGTAGAAGCTGGTGCAGCAGGTAAAGTATTCAAAATTGAAGCTGGTGTTGGAACAGCAGTGAAAAAAGGTGATGCAGTTGTAATCATCGAAGCAATGAAAATGGAAATCCCAGTAGTTGCTCCGGAAGATGGTACAGTAGCTAGTATTGAAGTAGCAGTAGGTGACGCAATCGAAGCTGGTGCAGTACTTGCAACATTAAACTAATAAGTTAGTCAGATATTTGACTTGTATAATCTGTTAGGAGGTCAACGTAAATGGAATACGTATCAAGCACTTTAACCAATCTAGTGCATCAGACTGCGTTTTTTAACTTAACAGTTGGAAACTACATTATGATTGCAGTAGCTTGTGTTTTCCTTTATTTGGCTATCAGAAAAGAGTACGAACCACTTTTATTACTTCCGATAGCTTTCGGTATGCTGCTGGTTAACATTTATCCGGACATTATGATTCATCCGGAAGATGCGCAAAACGGAATCGGCGGTTTACTGTATTATTTCTATGTATTAGATGAATGGGCAATTCTTCCTTCCCTTATTTTCATGGGGGTTGGTGCCATGACAGACTTCGGTCCACTGATTGCAAATCCTAAGAGTTTTCTTTTAGGTGCATCTGCTCAGTTCGGTATCTTCATGGCATATTTCGGAGCAATTGCGTTAGGCTTTAACGACAAAGCGGCGGCAGCTATCTCCATCATTGGTGGTGCTGACGGTCCTACTTCCATCTTCTTAGCCGGTAAATTAGGACAGACTTCATTACTTGGACCGATTGCGGTAGCAGCATATTCTTATATGTCTTTAGTACCAATCATTCAGCCACCTGTAATGAAATTATTAACAACAGAAAAAGAACGTAAAATTAAAATGGAACAGTTACGTCCTGTATCTAAATTGGAAAAAATCCTGTTCCCAATCATTGTTACTATTGTAGTATGTTTAATTCTTCCTACAACAGCTCCGTTGGTAGGTATGTTAATGCTCGGTAACTTATTCAAAGAATCCGGAGTAGTAAGACAGTTAACAGATACAGCATCTAATGCATTAATGTATATTGTAGTTATCTTACTTGGTACATCCGTAGGTGCTACTACAAGTGCAGAAGCATTCTTAAATATCAGTACAATTAAAATTGTAGTTTTAGGTTTGATTGCGTTCGTATTTGGTACAGCAGCCGGTGTATTATTCGGTAAGTTAATGTGCTGGGCAACTAAAGGTAAAGTTAACCCATTAATCGGTTCTGCAGGTGTATCTGCGGTACCAATGGCAGCCAGAGTATCTCAGAAGGTTGGTGCGGAAGCAGATCCGACAAACTTCCTTTTGATGCATGCGATGGGACCAAACGTAGCAGGTGTTATCGGTACAGCAGTAGCTGCCGGAACATTCATGGCTATCTTTGGAGTATTCTAAATCAAAAAGACAAGGAGAATAGATATGTCAGAAATCGTAAAAAAACCAATTGGTATTACAGAAACAATCTTACGTGACGCTCACCAGTCTTTAATTGCAACAAGAATGCCTACCAGCTTAATGACTCCTATTTTAGATAAAA
>JAFYQA010000076.1 GCA_017547315.1 Roseburia sp.
ATTTTACCAAGGTTACCATGTCCTAAACCTACTTTTCTGTGGTCAGCAACAGATCCTGGAATACAGAATACCTGGATACCTTCACCGATTGCAGCAGCTGCATCTGCAGCACGTCTACAGTCTTTTTTGATTGCGATTGCAGCACCTACGATGTAAGCCCAGCAAGCGTTCTCGAAACAGATTGGCTGGATTGCTTTTACCTGATTGTAAATATCAAGTCCAGCGTCTTTTGTAATTTTTTCAGCTTCTTCGATAGAGCTGATACCATAACTATTCAACACAGCGTTAATCTGTGGAATTCTTCTTTCATATGATTCAAATAATGCCATTTCAATTTTCTCCTTTCGTTATTTCACCTCGCATGCGAACATGCGAATGAAACTCGCCGTTCGTCAAACGTGCGAGCACGATGACTCACTTACGCTCGTTTCTATTCATGACGTGGGTCGATAATTCTTGCAGCGTCTGCTACACGACCATACTGTCCTTTTGCTTTTTCCCAAGCTGTGTTAGGATCATCACCTTTTTTGATGAAGTCAGTCATTTTTCCAAGAGAAACGAACTGGTATCCGATAACTTCGTTGTTCTCATCAAGAGCGATACCTGTTACATAGCCTTCTGCCATTTCAAGGTAACGAACACCTTTTTCTCTTGTTGCGTACATTGTACCAACCTGAGAACGAAGTCCTTTTCCTAAGTCTTCAAGACCTGCACCGATTGCAAGACCATCATCAGAGAATGCACTCTGTGTACGACCGTAAACGATCTGTAAGAATAATTCTCTCATAGCTGTATTGATAGCATCACAAACTAAGTCTGTATTCAAAGCTTCAAGGATAGTTTTACCCTGTAAGATTTCAGCTGCCATAGCTGCTGAATGAGTCATACCAGAACATCCGATTGTCTCTACTAAAGCTTCTTCAATGATACCATTCTTTACATTGAGGGAAAGCTTACAAGCACCCTGCTGTGGTGCACACCAGCCAATACCGTGTGTAAAGCCTGAAATATCTTCAATTTTTTTAGCCTGAACCCATTTTCCTTCTTCTGGAATAGGAGCTGGTTCATGTTTTGCGCCCTTAGCAACTGGACACATGTTTTCAACTTCCTTTGTGTAAATCATTATAAAACTCCTTTCACATAACTAAATATGTAATTGTTATTCATTTAACATACCGCAACTATTTTCGCATATTTTATCTAATTAGTAAAGTCCTATTTTAACCAAAAAAGTATAATTCTGAGAAAACTTCTTCGGCAGGTAGACCAATATTTAATATTTGTCCATCTTTTACTCTGATATATCCCTCTACACCATTGCTATCACGAACTAAAATCCACTCTTTACAATCAGTTGCAATAAAATATACCTCTTCTTGCGCCTGCATGGTAAGTACCGGCGACTTCTCATCCATACTATAATATACTGGAATATCTACATAAAGTGCATGTGGCTGATACCAAGTATAATCTGAACTTACACGCTCCATCTTTTCTAGTGTTCGCTCACTAATGTTATACCAATAGTAAGTATAGACATAAGCAGAATGAATCAAATCCACCTTACTTATTCCCATCACACTATTCTGACCTGTAAACCCATCATATGAATTATTGCCGTAGTCATCAAACGGGAATCCCTGCACTTCTCCAACATAATTTAACTCACCATCATATTGGAAAAAATAAGTAACAGGATCATCACTTGGACCATCATCTAAAATAGCAATCTCAAGTTTATCATCATAATATGCAATATCTGTAATATAGTAAACATCCGCAACCGGAGTTACTAATGTCACATATTCTCCTAAATCATATTTGACTCCGTCAATGGTTAAAATACACTGATACTCCCATTCTCCCTCTGGAATAACCTCATAGCGAATTGTCTGCTCTGTTCCATTCGCACACAACGCAGCCTTTGCCTTTTCACCTACCGTATACTGTTTTGGATATGGGTGCTCTTTTGCATAAGCCTCTTCTGCTTCCACAATCAGTTTTAAGTTCGCAATCTCTACTTCATTCAATTCACGCTCATTGACTTCATTTTTATCCTCTTTTACTTCATACCAACTGCATGATTCAAAATACGAAGCCAGATATTCATTTTGAAATACTCTGCCATGGCGGGCATAAATCTCATTTCTGGCAATCCACAATTGATTATTGGTCATATTCATTACATGATAACTTTCTAATGGCAGAATACTACTAACTGGTATCTCATACTGACTCACATCATAATGTACATTCTCTGCATGAATCTCCATATTACCTGCAATCCATTCAACATAAGGCATCATCTCGCTATATTCGCTGACAATTACCTCATCTTCTACATAGCAGGTCACATCCGAAGGTTTCATTACATAATAAAGCTTTCCATCATCTGTATAAGCAACTAACGTTTCACCCGTTCCGCTATTAGAATATTGATTCGTCCGATAAATCCCACATAGGAAACCTAACGTATCTTCCTTCTCATTAGATGCTTTCTGATAAAAAGATACACCATTAGCATCTTCTTTTGTTGTATATTTGCCAGCCCATTCTTTTGGTATCGTAATACTGATATCTTCCCATGTATAGCTCTCTCCTGCATAAGAAATTCGTCCTAATACGTCCGATACCATAATCTGGGTCTCTTCATTCTCTTCTGTAGAATCTGTACTTATCTCTGTTTCAATGCTCTCCGTGCTATTTACGGATTCATCATTCTTTTGTACATTGCTTTGTCCGTTACAGCCTGTTGCAAAAAATAAACAACCTAATAAACAGGCTATCATCATTCTCTTTTTCATAGCACGTCCTCCTTCAATAAATAATCTTTTACGATTACATTTTACCTCATGAACGAGTGCACTTCAAATTTTTCACGTGAATGTCATACTAATTTAAAAAACTTGAAATATTCTGTTAAACTTCGTCCCTTTTTAATTCTGACAAAAGTTCCGCCTTCTTTGTTCCGATTAAAAGTTCCTGATTGTACTTCATATATCGCTCACAATTATGCTCTGCAAGGAACATAACCGCTTCTTTCCCCAAGGTCAACTCTGTTACAAATACTACAATTTCCTGTCCGTTTTCGAATGCTTTCTCCATAAAATCAAATGCAAATTCCAACGCTTTCTCGGTAGTCACTTCCATTTCTTCCAATGTAAGTCTTTGTACATCAAAACCTCGTTTTGCACTCATAAAACAACGCTCTGGCACATCATTAGTTTCTGTAAACATAGCATCATTTAGTTCTAAAATACTTTCTTTTAACTTACCAAGCAATCGTCTCTGCAACTCTTCTTCTCTTCGTGTATAAAATCCTGCTTCCTTGTACGCTATGATTTCCGCTTCTTTCTTCTGCACAAGCTCTTCGTAGAATTTTACCGGATTATCACATTCTGCGATGCCTGCTCTATAATTCTTCAAAAATCCATACCAGTTATCCGTAACGTATTTTTCTTCGCTGTATCGGATAAAATAACGCTGCAAACCATCAAAAAGCAAATTAGTCACTGCCAAACGCTCATCAAATGCCGCAGCATAAATGCGTGCAAACACTTCCGGTTTCACTTTACCTGATAAAATCTCCTGCACACCATAATCATCCTGATATTTGCGATACAAATCGATATATGCTGCAAAATCTTCCGCCACTTCTGCGTGATGTAAAAACTCATGCACAACTGCCTCATCTACCGGCACATCCATATCTTCGTACACCATCATTAAGTTACTCAAATCTTCCCAGCCACGTGCCGTCACAAACTGTAAACCGTCTACATCTGCTTCCACTCGGTAAAAATTCTTCGGACGGAGTTCTAAATAACTCATGATTGCACCATGTAAATGCTGCGTTCTAGCGTATTCTTTCCATACTCTGAAATCTGCTTCAATCGTCAGATAACGCAAACGGTCAAGCGTTACCATATCAAAATCACGGACAGATTTATTGTATTCCGGTGGGTTACCCGCCGCTACAATAATCCAACCTTCTGGTACTGACTGATTACCAAATGTCTTGCACTGCAAAAACTGAAGCATAGTCGGTGCCAAGGTTTCTGATACACAGTTAATCTCATCGATAAACAAAATACCCTCTTTTTGCTTACTGTCACGGATTTTACGATGTACGCTGGCAATAATCTCACTCATAGTATATTCTGTTACAGAATAAGTCTTACCCTCAAATTCTTCCTCACGAATAAAAGGAAGTCCCACCGCACTCTGTCTGGTATGATGGGTAATCGTATAGGCCACCAAACCAATTTTTTCTTCACGCGCAATCTGTTCCATAATCTGTGTTTTTCCGATACCCGGAGGTCCCATTAATAGAATTGGACGCTGTCTAATTGATGGAATCCGGTAAAATCCAGCTTCATTTTTCGCCAGATATGCCTGTACAGTATGTTTAATTTCCTGTTTTGCTTGTTTTATATTCATATTTTTTTCCTTTTCTAAAAATTACATTATCACATTATACCTGTCTCATGAACTCTTCCGGTTCCAACTTCAGTCGAATCGCCCACGAAGGCACCTGTGTGTCATCGTATTCTTCCAAAAATAAAAATGCCGTCTTATATTCAGGTCTCTGTTTCGGGTAAATTCCTTTACCATCCGTAAAATATAGTAAACCACCCAAATTCCTACACTGACCTTGTTTGCGCAACTCATTCACATAAGCAAATGCCGGTCTAAAATCCGTACCACCTCCGCCGATGAGTTCAAATTCTTCCATAAACCGTGCCAGCTCTGCTTCCGTGTGTATCACCGTATCACTTTGCACGGTATTATCACACTGTAAAATACGGATAACTGAATCTGCGAAAAAACTGTTACTTTGATTCAAAATATTTGCTGTTTCTTTTAAAAACTGCTTCACTAAATCTCCGCTTGTGGAATAACTGGTATCTAATACAATAATAAATTCTCGTATTTTCTTACTTTCACGACTTTCCATCGGTTCAATCAATGGCAAGTTTCCGTACACACGCAATCCATAAGTATAATAATTCAAATCAAATTCATCCGGGTCGGAGTATAATTCTTCCCGCAACACCGAAAACTTCTGTAAAAAATCTTTATAACTTCTTCTGCTTCGTTCCGCAGCAAGCAAGGACGCGAGCATCCGCTCTCCTTCTTCTTGTTCGTCACCGTTTCTCTCTTGCTCCATTCTGGTCTGTCTTGCGATTTTGTCCCATTTTTTACGGTTCTCTGCGGCTGTTTGTTGTTTCGCTTCGGAGTCAGTTTTCTTCGGCCAATAACGATGGTCATCGGTATGAAATTCCATTTCTAAAGCAATAATTTCTGCCTCCGGCATCTCCCATAATATCCTGTAAATACATGCTGCTGAGATACTTCCTTTTTCTGCCCGTAATTTTTCATAAGTCATCTGGCGAAGTCCACTTAGAATACGTTTGGTACATGGTTTATTCATACCATCAATTACATATTCCACTGCAATATCACAAGCCAGATGCCAGAATCTGCGATAATCTCCACTGTCAATATTTCCTGGCATAATCCACAAATGAGAGAAAATGCAATGCAAAATCGTATGCAGATACAATCGGTCAAGATATTTCGCATTTTGTTTAAACACCCGAAGTGCCTGCTCCGTAGAAAAACATAAAAAACTGCCATCAGTAGCAAAAGTCTGAACGGATTTATCATTCTTAGGAGTCAATGCAGACAATGCTACATTTAGATATCGTAAATCTAAATATATCTCGTTACGCACATAATCTAATATTTTTAAAGACATTTCTATTTCCCATTCTTCCTGGGTCTGAATATGTTTTTTCATCCGCCTTGTCTCCTTTCTTCTTAATACTTTACGTTTCTATTGTATCGATTCCAAAATACTCCTGTATCGCTTGATTTTTAGAAATCATCAAATGCATATCGGCTTACACGACTGGCTGATATAAAATACTGTTGCTTCAAACGTAAAATAAATGCACCGCCTTCTACCCACTCATACTCTGCCGCTAACCTTGCGCAATTATCCAAGTGTGTCTGTTCAGCCAACTTACTTTTACACAAAAATTCTAAAAGATCCATATCTCTATCGAGAACTGCATTCTTACAAATTGCCTCTATATGTGCCTGCACATAAGCTTCGTACTGTATCTTCGCTTCCACCGTAAGCCCTACTGGATAACGCAAACGATTCATCGCCATATCACACAATGTCTTCTCTTTTTCCTCTGCGCATGCCTTTCCAAAAATACCATCATAGCGACCATACTCAAATACACCATCTTTGAAAAATTGTCTGGCGCGAAAGCCTTCACCTTCGATATTACGCCCAAATAAATGTGCCGGCGTCACCTCGTCATAGCTTTCATAGTAATCTGGAAAAAGTACGACAGCACACTCCTCGTCTATCGTACCCACAAAATATACTGTCAAATCTGAGGAAATTTGACGTAATACAAATCGTACTCCACTAGATTCTAATGCCCCGCACCGCACTTTCACATGGTGCAAATTATGGCAATTCATAAATGCATCTCCGCCAAGTTCTGTCAGATTAGCACCCATTTCCAGACTTTCTAGTCCTGTACAATTATAAAATGCCATACGTTCTATTTTTCTCACCGTATCAGACAATACAACTCGTTTCAAATATTTATTTTTTGCAAAACAATAGGGACCGACCTCTGTTAGTGGCAGTCCCTCGATTTCTTCCGGTAAAACCAGTTCTCCCGGCATGTCTGTCACGCCTAGGAGTCTGGCATTTCCTTCTTTCGTTTTTTCCCAATCTAAATTATACATGAAGCACCACTAAATTTTAAAATTTTATGCTTCTAAGTATACTGTTTTTAGTGTCTTTCTGCAATCTCTGTTTTGCTCTTATAGATGGAATTTGCTGGAACTACACCGCGTACACAGGAAGTCGGATATACACTGCTGTGTCTTCCAAGTACTGTTCCCGGATTCAAAACGGAGTTACAACCAACTTCTACATAATCACCTAACATAGCACCGAATTTCTTCAGTCCTGTTTCAATCTGTTCCTCTTTATCCTTCACTACCACTAACGTCTTGTCAGATTTCACGTTGGATGTGATAGAACCTGCACCCATATGTGATTTATAACCAAGTATGGAATCACCCACATAATTGTAATGTGGCACCTGAACAGTATTAAACAGAATCACATTTTTCAACTCCGTAGAGTTACCTACTACAGAACCTTTTCCGACAATTGCGCTTCCTCTAATAAAGGCACAGTGACGAATCTCTGCGTCCTCATCAATGATAAGTGGACCATTTAAACAAGCAGTTGGTGCAACTGTAGCACTCTTTGCTACCCAGATATTTTCACCACGCTGTTCAAACTTCTCTGGATCTAAAGTCGGTCCCAATGTCTTGATATACTCACTGATTCCTTTCAATGCCTCCCACGGATAGGTGAACTGTTCTAAATACTCCTTTGCGATTGTCTGTTCCAAATCGTATAAATTACAAATCTTAGCATTTTCCATTTATATTATTCCTTCCTGCTATCATCGAATCCTCATCCGATGACCATACATCAAACTTACTGATAAATTTTACTCCTATCTGCACCACATTGCAAGCGTTCCTTTTCCTAGTTGCTATTCGTCGTCTGAGAATAAAAATGCATCTCCCATCAACTGATCCGCTAATGCCTGCTCTCGCATAACCTCTTCATCATACGCTGCATATTCCGCTGCCATGGCATCATAAAATGCTGGTACATCATCGTCGATATACTGTGCATCGTCCTGTGCATTCCACATGTCAAATGCACTGTCACCGTCATTGTTCCTATTGTTGTTTTCCACTGCGGTATCGACATTAATTGGCTTACTATCAAGTTCCTCATAGAAAGGTCTTTCCTCTCCAACGAAAGAATTGTTTCCAGAACTACTTCCAGAATTCTCAAAGTCAAAAGAAATGCGATCATCTTCAAACTTCAAACAGGCATCAAATACATTACCCGCCTTTGAAGTAAATCCAATTACTTTATCTCTCGTCTTGCCTGTTTCTAACAATTCCTTCATAACTTCCTCAGAAAGCTCTACTTTTGCTACAGTATGAGACACTTTAAATCCACATTCACACTCGTAATTCCACTGTGCCTTCATCAGCCTCTTCTGACATTTTGGACATACCACATTTGTCTCTACAGGCTTTGGTTTTTCTGGGAAATCAAATGTCACCTGACCATCTTCCGTCAGTTTCAGTGGTGCATCAAACATCATGCCTGTCTTTGCCACAAATCCTTTGATAACTTCTGTTTTCTTCTTAATCAAAAGTTCTTTGACCTGTGCTTCTTTTAACTTCACACCGGCAATCTTACCGATAGAGAAACGACAGCTATCCGGATTATCTTTCGAATAATTAGCACAACCAAATCCAAACGGAGTCTGTACAATATCACCTTTACAAAGCGGACATTTCACGTCTTTTACCTTCGGTGCTTCTAAATCTGTAAAATCAAACTTCAGACCGGTTACTTTTCCAGTTTCGTCTTTATTCAACGCTACACGAGCATCAAATTTCTTTCCTTCTTTTGATTTAAAACCGCGAATCGTTGAGGTTCTACCATACGTCAATAATTCCTTCACTTGTGCCTCATTCAAAGTCTTCTCTGCCATTTTACCAACAGAGAAACGACAGCTGTCCGGATTATCTTTCGAATACTTCGAGCACCCAAAACCAAATGGTGTCTGCACGATGTCTCCTTTACAAATCGGACACCTTACATCTTTTATTTTCTTCGCCTCTACATTATCAAAGTCAAACTTCAAACCTTTAATCGCACCGTCTTCGGCTTTATCCAGTGTAATACACGCGTCGAATTTTTTGCCAGTCTTCGACTTAAAACCACGGATGGTTGAGGTTCTTCCATTTTCTAAAAGTTCCTTCACCTGTGCTTCATTCAAATCCTTCTCTGCAATTTTTCCAATCGAAAAATCGCAACCATCCGGCGTATTCGGATTGCGGTTGGCACATACATAACCAAACGAAACCACTAAAATCTCTCCGCCACATTTCGGACAAAACGCTTCTTTGACTTTCTTCATCTCCACATGTTCAAAATCAAACTTCGTTGTATAATTGCCCACTTCATCCTTTTCTAACGCCACACAGGCATCAAATTTCTTACCTGTTTTGCTTTTAAAACCGCGAATCGTTGATGTTCTTCCTTCCGTCAAAAGTTCCTTCACTTGTGCTGGATTCAAGTCCTTTTCCGCCATCTTACCAATTGCAAAAGTACAACTGCCTTCCACGTTACGATTGCGCTTCTCACAAGCATAACCAAATGGTGTCTTTACAATAGCACCGCCACACGTCGGACATTTGACATCTGCAATTATGTTAGCTTCCACATTATCAAAATCAAATTTCAGACTGACTCTTCCATCTTCTCCCTGATTTAACACAATACAAGCATCAAATTTATTCCCCTTCTGAGACTTAAATCCTCGCAAGGTCTCCGTACGTTTCTTGGTTAAAAGTTCTGTCAATTCATCAATCGACAGTGCCCTGCCCGCTAATTTTCCAATTGAAAAATAACAGTCTTCCGCTTTTTCTAAATGTTTCTGACAACTATAACCATAAGCAGTCTTTACGATTGGTGATTTACAAACCGGACAGAATAAGTCCTCAATCACTTCCGGTTTAATCTCTGAAAAATCAAAGTTTATGCTAATCTTACCTTCTTCATCTTTTTCTAATACCAATGCACCGCTAAACTTCTTTTTGTTTTTAGAAACAAAACCATTTAATACTTCGGTACGACCGTTCTCGATGAGTGACTTAAATTCTTCCTCGCTCAAATCACGTCCCGCTACTGTTCCCATGGAAAACTTACAGCCACTTCCATCTTTTTTATAATTGCTACAACCATAACCAAATGGTGTTGTTTCTAGTTCGCTACCACACACTGGACACGCAACCCCAAGTTTTTTCTTGGCAGCTACACCTCGTGCACCTTTTCCAGTCAACGGCTGAATCTGATGAATTAACTGCTGTTTTTGATCGTTTTGTATCATCGCGAGCGTTTCTTTTCGGATAAAATCCTCTAACTTCTCACGATACTCTTCCATGACAACCGTACCTCTGGTAATGCCATCTAACCCCTTTTCCCAAGATGCTGTCATCTTTGGATTAAGCAGTGCCGGAACTGTCATACTTACTACCTCAAACACCATTTCACCTAATGTTTCCGGGGAAAGTACCTGAGATTTTTTATTTAAATTCAAATATCCAATACGAACTAACTTTTTAATGATTTCTGCACGGGTCGCTGACGTTCCAATACCGGAACCCTTAATCTGAGCACGAAGTTCTTCATCCTCAATAAGCTGACCCGCATTTTCCATAGCAAGTACCATGGAACCTGAGGTGTAACGCTTTGGTGGCGATGTCTTCCCTTCTTTGATTTCAAAACCTTGCACGGTTAATTCATCACCCTTTTGGATTCGCTGTGCAAGTGCTAGCAAACCACGATTTTCATCTTTTTCACTTTCGTTACTACCATCACCTTCAGCGTCACGATCAGATGTATCATTATCTGCAGTATTATCGCTATTTTTCTTGTAATTTGCCACTTCTAGATATCCCGGTGATTTTAATACCTTGGTCGATGTAAAAAATTTCTCCGTATAATCACCATTTGTACTCGGATGCTTCATCTCCACCGTAAGTTTCACCGTTTGATACTCTGCCGCCGGATAAAAAATACTAAGGAAACGTCTGACAATTAAATCAAACACAGCTCTCTGCAAAGAGTTCAATGAACCAAGCTCCGTCAGCTGTCCCGTCGGAATAATCGCATAGTGATCCGTCACTTTAGAATCATCCACATACCCGGTCTTTGCAATATTATAATGTAGACCTTCTTTCATGATTTTTTCAACATATGGTGCCGTTGGTTCATATCCTTTTAATCGGCTGATATTCTTGCCTATCTCCTTTGCTACCGCTGTCGATAAAACTCTGGCATCCGTTCTCGGATATGTAGTCAGCTTCTTTTCATATAAGTCCTGTGCCACTTGTAGCGTCTCATCCGGACTGATTTTAAAACGTTTTGCACACTCTGCCTGCAACTCTGCCAAATTGAATAAAAGAGGGGCTTTTTTCTTCGAAATGCCCTGTTCAATAGCGGAAGCGATCGCCCTGCGCCCGGTCAGTTCCGCAATCAATTGTCTAGCAGTAGCCTCTTCTTTAAAGCCATTTTCTTTGTACAAAAATGGCGATTCAAAATACTTCGAACCATCTACCGCCTTCCATTCAGCCTGCGCTATACCTGCATCTATCGAAGTTCCCATAGGTGCAAAACTACCCACAACACGATAAAATGGTGTCTCTTTAAAGTTGCGAATCTCACGCTCACGAATCACAACCATACCAAGTACACAGGTCATAACGCGCCCCACTGCAATAGCAGTGTAGCTGGAGGTTCCCGCTGCATCATTCAATAAATTACCGTACTTTACTGACATTGCACGAGAAAAATTAATACCCATGGCATAATCTTCAATCGTTCGCATAATACCAGACTTACCCAGATTCGCATAATCTGACATCGGTTTTGCTTCGTTAATACCGCGTCTGATTTCTTCCTCGGTTTGTGAGTCAATCCAGACACGAAGCTCCTTCATGCCATCTCGCACACCACCAAAATTACGAATATTCTCTTCAATTGTCTGACCTTCTTTTCCCGCGTCACCTGCCCAATAAACAGTATCAATATCCTCTCTGTGCAGCATACGATGCACAATATCATACTGCTTACTTACCGCAGGAATAACATCATATTTATAATCCCGTGGTAAAAATGGAAGGTCTTCCAGTTTCCATTTTTTATATCGCTCGTCATACACCTCGGGATACACCATTTCTACCAAATGACCCACGCACCATGTAATGACATAATTTTCATTTTCTATATAACCATCTTGTCTTCCGGATACACCTAACACCTGCGCAAAATCTCGCGCAACACTCGGTTTCTCCGTAATAATTAATTTCTTACCCAAATCTGTACCGTCCTAATAATATTTTATGCCTGTTCATGGAGGGCTTTCACACGTTCCAGTGGCAAACCAATTTTCTCAGCTATAACTTCGTCAGATAGAAGTTCAAGCAAATTGCGAGCATTTTCTATCTTTGTCTGCTCAATCCCCTCAGCCATTCCTTCTTCTCTACCTTCCTGTCTACTATCCGCCATTAAATCTTTAATTGCCTGACACACGTCCTTCTTCCCATCCTTTCCCTCATATTTTTTTATTCCAGCCAATTCTTTTGAATTCGTATACATACTTACTACCTCAAAAGCCTCCGCGTCCATCGCTTGATAATAAGGTTCCCTACTTACCAACTCATATAGCTTTTCTTTACTCTCAGCACACCTTATAAAATCAAACACATGTTTCACATCTGTTTGAAATATACTAGTATCTTCTAATCTGCGAATATCAATCAGGTTAATCGAATAATCTGCAACCTTACTTCTTAGTTCCTCCGGTATATCTGTAAAATCAATAATCTCATGCAAAGACATCGGTCCGTCCCATGGTTCTTTTCCTGAATATATCACAAAAGTAATCACCGGATACAACCTACTGTCTTTTTTATAACCATACAAATACTCACCCGCAGACAAACCTCTTCCATTGCTTTGCACTTCTCTTTTTATTTTTGCAGCTTGTTTCTCATATTGATTCACCTCATAATGTAAACTACGAAGCGGAAATTTATAGTCTACTGTCTCCTGGCTTTCAATTCCGATTAATGCAAAATTTACCC
>JAFYQA010000077.1 GCA_017547315.1 Roseburia sp.
GAGGCGAAGACGATTCCGATTTATGCTATGACAGCGAATACATTTACAGAGGATGTCAGTGAGGCATTTCATGCAGGAATGAATGGACATTTAGAAAAACCGATTGATACGGCATTAGTATATGAGATTTTACAGAAAATTGTGGATGAGAAGGACGCTAAGTAAAATACTTGCATTTTGTATATATTTCAGATATGATAATATCAAATCGTGATTTACTAAATCGTGATTTGAGAAATGGAGGATGCGATGTTTATAGGTAGAGAAAAAGAACTCCAGTTTTTAAATGAAAAATACACAGAAGAAAAAGGGCAGTTAATTGTTCTTTATGGTAGGCGTCGAGTTGGTAAGACGGAAACACTGAGAGAATTTTGTAAAGGGAAACCACATGTATTTTTTTCTTGCACACAGACAACAGAACGGATGCAATTAGCGAAATTTTCAGCGCAGATGTTAAGAGAGGATATTCCGGCGAGACGATATATTACGGAATTTGCAGATTGGGAAAAGGCGTTTGCAGCTATTGCGGACTTACCTTACGGAGAGAAAAAGAAGCTTATTGTTATCGATGAATTTCCTTATATGTGCAAAGGAAATGGAAGTATTCCATCTATTTTGCAAAATTTATGGGATGCAGAATTAAAGAATAAGAATGTGATGATGATTCTTTGCGGCAGTGCTATGAGTTTTATTGAGAAAGAACTTCTGGCAGAAAAAAATCCGTTATATGGAAGAGCTACCGGTATATATAAAATGCGGGAAATGGGATTTTATGATGCAGTTAAGTTTTTTCCTGCATATTCACCGAAGGATAAGGTGCTGGTGTATGCAATTTTAGGAGGAATACCTCATTATTTGAATCAGTTTCAGCAGAACCGTTCTGTTGCAGAGAATATAAAAAAGAATATTCTTACGAAAGGTTCGATTCTTTATAGCGAGGTAGAATTTTTGCTTCATCAGGAACTTAGGGAAACACCGATATATAATTCTATTATTGAAGCAGTGGCTTTGGGAAATACGAAGCTAAATGATATTAGTCAGAAATCTCTTGTGGAAGATACGTCAAAAACGAGTGTATATTTGAAAAATCTAATGGAATTAGGAATTGTGAATCGGGAGTTTTCTGTGGATGCAGCGGTGAAAGAAAAGGCTAATACAAGTAGAGGAACTTATCGTTTGACAGATAATTTTTTCCGTTTTTGGTATTCGTTCGGGTTTCCGAATTTTTCGCAGCTTGAGGATGGAGATGTGGATGGTGTGTATCAATATCTGGTAGAGCCAATGTTACATGAGTTTGCAGCATATTCATTTGAAGATATTTGTAGGGAATTTATTAGGGAACTTCAGAAGAAAAATGCTTTACCATTCCGATATTCTAAAATGGGAAGATGGATGGGAAAAACAACGATTCGTGATACTTCGGTAGAAAAAGGTGTGAGGATTGCAGATACAGAAATCGATTTGCTTGCAATTAATACAGACACTAAAGAATATTTGGTGGGCGAGTGTAAATTTAAAAATGTTCCATTCAGTTATTCGGAATATTTAAATACAATATCTAAGTTAAAAACGCAAAAGGAACAGAATAAATTTTACTACGCATTGTTTTCAGAATCAGGATTCGATGAAAAAATAGTAGAAGAAAGAAAAAAAACAGACAGTCTTTTCTTATATTCATTAGAGGAAATTGCACAAGAAGAAAAAATGTGATAGTATTATTGGGTTATAAGATTACGGAGGGAAAACCTATGAGATGGAATAAATATACAATCGAAACAACGACAGCAGCAGAGGATTATATGAGCTCTATGTTGCTTGAATTGGGCATTGAAGGAATAGAAATCGAAGACAAGATACCATTGTCCGATGAAGATCAGGCGGACATGTTTATTGACTTTTTACCGGAACTTCCACCAGATGATGGTGTAAGCTATGTGAGTTTTTATATCGAAGATGACGGTAGCGATGATACAGAATTGTTAAAACAGGTAAAAATTGCGTTAGAAGAATTAAGAGAACAGGTAGATGTCGGAACTGGAATCATTACATCTGACCAGACCGAAGATTTAGACTGGATTAACAACTGGAAAGAGTTTTTCAAATCTTTTACGATTGATAATATTTTAATCAAACCAACTTGGGAAGAATTAAAGGTAGAAGACGAGGATAAAATCTTAATCGAGATTGATCCGGGTGTATCGTTTGGTACCGGTAAGCATGAGACGACCCAGCTTTGTATTAAACAGTTGCAGAAATATATTGGCGGTGAGGTAAAGGCACCAAAAGTATTAGACGTAGGATGTGGCAGCGGTATTTTATCGATTGTAGCATTGAAACTTGGTGCAAGGGAAGTTATTGGAACAGACCTTGATGCAGATTGCATTACTTCATCAGAAGAGAATATGGCAGTGAATAACTTACCAAAAGAATTAAGTACTTTCTATAAAGGTAATTTGATTGATGATGTGCAGTTACAGGAGACAGTAGGTACAGAAGAATATGAAATCGTAGTTGCGAATATTTTAGCAGACGTGATTATTCCTATGGCACCGGTGATTCCTGCGAGATTAAAAGAGGGTGGTTACTTCATTACTTCAGGTATTATTGATTTCAGAGAGAATGACGTAAAAGAAGCAATTGAAAAAGCAGGGCTTAAAGTAATCGAAATTAATCATCAGGGTGAGTGGGTAAATATTACCGCTCAAAAAATTGTGTAACAAACACAATTTTTCTAATTAAGGAGATGCAGAGAAATGTATCAGTTTTTTGTTGAAGATGCTCAGATTTCTGCTACGGATGTGGTGATTGAAGGCAGTGATGTGAATCATATTAAAAACGTGCTTCGCATGAAGTGCGGTGAGAAAATTCGTATCAGTAGTGCGACAGGAAGGAATTTTTATTGTACTGTGGCAGAGATTGCAGGTGATTTAGTCCGGGCAGAGATTATAGAAGAGTTAGAAGATAATACAGAGCTTCCGAATCGAATTTATCTGTTCCAAGGCTTGCCAAAGAGTGATAAAATGGAGCTTATTATTCAAAAGGCAGTAGAACTTGGCGTACATGAGATTATTCCGGTAGCTATGAAAAATTGTGTAGCAAAACTGGAAGATAAGAAAGCTGCGACGAAGATTGCACGCTGGCAGGAGATTGCCAAAAGTGCAGCAAAGCAGTCTAAGCGAAGTCTGATTCCTACTGTACAGATGCCGTTGTCCTATAAACTGGCAGTGCAGCAGGCGAAGGAATTAGATGTGGTTTTGGTGCCGTACGAAAATGAGCGCGGTATGCAGGCGACCAGAGAGGTAATTGCGTCGATACAGCCGGGACAGTCGATTGGTATTTTTATCGGACCGGAGGGCGGTTTTGATAGTACAGAGATTGAACTAGTGAGAGAGGATGCACATTTGATTTCACTGGGGAATCGTATCTTAAGAACGGAGACTGCAGGATTAGCGACATTAGCGATGCTGATCTATCAATTGGAGCAATAAAGGCAGTATCAGCATTTGAGTGAATTTAGAAATTGGAGAGTAAAATGCAGGCATATTTAGATAATTCAGCTACAACCAGATGTAGCAAACGTGCCACAGACTTGATGGTAAAGCTTTTGACAGAGGATTTTGGGAATCCATCTTCTATGCACATGAAGGGTGTAGAGGCTGAGAATTATATCAAAGAAGCAAAAGCAAAGATTGCAAAAACATTAAAAATAGACGAGAAGGAAATCGTATTTACGTCCGGTGGAACGGAGTCGAATAATATGGCATTAATCGGTGCGGCATTAGCGAATAAGCGTGCCGGTAATCATATCATTACGACAAGTATTGAACATGCATCTGTTTCTGCGACAATGGCGTATTTAGAGGAACTTGGTTTCCAAGTAACATATTTAAAGGTGGATTCGGATGGTTTGATTTCACTAGATGAGTTACAGGAAGCAGTTACAGATGAGACGATTTTAGTATCTCTTATGATGGTGAATAATGAAATCGGTGCAGTAGAGCCGATAGAAGAAGCCGCAAAGATAATCAAAGCGAAGAATCCAAAGACGCTTTTGCATGTGGATGCGATTCAGGCATATGGCAAATACCGCATCTATCCGAGGAAAATCGGAGTGGATTTACTGTCTGTCAGTGGTCATAAGATTCATGCACCAAAAGGCACCGGATTTTTATTTATCCGCGATAAAGTAAAGGTAAAACCATTGATTTACGGCGGTGGCCAGCAAAAAGGAATGCGTTCTGGTACGGAAAATGTTCCAGGAGTAGCAGCGTTAGCGGAAGCCGCAGTAGAAGTATATGAAGATTTTGATGCTAAGATAGAATACTTATATGCTTTGAAGAATCGCTTTATCGAAGGCTTAAAAGGCATGGATGGAGTAACGGTAAATGGTAGGACAGACAGAGATTCGGCACCACATATCGTTAGTGTTAGCATTGAAGGCGTTAGAAGTGAGGTTATGCTTCATACGTTAGAAGACAGGGGCATTTATGTGTCCGCAGGAAGTGCCTGCGCGTCGAATAAACCGGCGGTAAGCAGTACACTCACCGCGATAGGACTTAAGAAAAATTTATTGGATTCAACGATTCGATTCAGTTTCTGCGGAGACACTACAGAAGAGGAAATCGATTATGCATTGTCAGTAATGCAGGAAGTGATTCCGATGTTACAGAAATATACACGTAAATAAGTAAGGAAGACGATTCAGAAGTGTAAAATCCCATTGTGAAACAATTTGGAATGGATTTTTACAAAACAAGCGTTAGAATGAGAGGAAGAAAATGTACAAGTCATTTTTAATTAAGTATGCGGAAATCGCAATTAAGGGAAAAAACAGATATTTGTTTGAAGATGCATTGGTTAGCCAGATTAACACTGCACTCAAAAAAGTAGATGGAGAATTTCATGTTCGTAAAGAACAGGGAAGAATTTATGTAGATACATTAAGTGATTATGATTTTGATGAGACAGTAGATGCACTTACAAAAGTATTCGGTATCGTAGGTGTATGTCCGGTTGTGTTATTAGAGGACGAAGGATTCGATAAGCTTGCAGAAGATGTTATTGCGTATATCGATAAAGTATATCCAAATAAGAACTTTACTTTCAAAGTAAATGCACGTCGTGCACGTAAGAATTATCCGATGGAATCTATGGTGATTAATTCTGAGATGGGTGGACGTATTTTAGAGGCATATCCAGAGACGAGCGTAGACGTACACAAGCCGGATGTTATGATTAATATCGAAATTCGTAATAAAATTAATGTTTATTCAACTGTTATTCCGGGACCAGGTGGTATGCCGGTTGGAACCAATGGCAAAGCGATGTTATTACTTTCTGGTGGTATCGATAGTCCGGTAGCAGGTTGGATGATTGCAAAACGTGGTGTAGCACTTGATGCGACATATTTCCATGCACCACCATATACATCAGAACGTGCAAAACAAAAAGTAGTTGATTTGGCAAAAATCGTGGCAAAATATTCTGGTCCAATCAACTTACATGTAGTAAACTTTACAGACATTCAGTTATATATTTACGAGAAATGTCCACATGAAGAATTA
>JAFYQA010000078.1 GCA_017547315.1 Roseburia sp.
GCATACCGTTCGGTACTAGGCGGTTCCTTAGTTTTCACAAACTACCAGATAATAGTCAAGCATGGATGTATATCCTAGCTTGGCTATTACTTTATTTGAAAATATTTGGTTCAGTACATGTGCCATTCTCCAATAGCCTTTTCTACTACATGCTAGTTCTTTGGCTCTCCAATGCTCACAACCTAATGCTTTGAGCATTCTGTACTTTGTCTTGATTTTCTTCCATTGTTTCCAATAGACCGCTCGTATTCTTCGTCTTGCCCACTCATCAGTTCTTCGCAGAAACTCTTTCATATCCGCTAGTTTGAAATAGTTTATCCATCCTCTCACAAACTTCTGATACTTTTCTTCTCGATACGGATTGCTCATCCCATTGTTTCTATCCGTGATTTCACGAAGTTTGTTCTTCATTTTCTCTACTGACTTTGGATGTACTCTAAATCGACATTTCCCTTTGTATTTATAAAAGGTATAGCCTAGGTACTTTACTTTGCTGATATGCGCTACTTCTGTTTTCTTCCTATTCACTTTGAGAAATAGTTTTCCCTCTATGAATGGAAGTATGTTTCTCAAGGTTCGTTCCGCACTTTTTCTGCTCTTGCAGAAAATTATACAATCGTCTGCATATCGGACAAATCGGTGACCTCTGCGTTCTAATTCTTTGTCTAACTCATTCAGCATGATGTTACTGAGTAACGGACTTAATGGTCCACCCTGAGGCATTCCGATTTCTGTTCGCTCAAACATTCCATTTGCGATTACACCCGCATTTAGATATTTGTGTATCAGTGAAATCACTCTGCCGTCTTTAATGGTTCTTGACAGTACCTCTATCAGTTTGCTCTGGCATACCGTATCAAAGAACTTTTCCAAGTCCATATCCACCACGTATTCATAGCCGTCGTTTACATTCTTTCGGCACTGTTTTAGGGCATCATGTGCCCCTCGGTTTGGTCGAAAACCAAAACTGTTTTCCGAAAACTGTTCCTCATAGATAAGGCTGAGTTCTTGTGTGATTGCCTGTTGTATTACTCTGTCAACCACTGTAGGTACTCCTAGTTTTCTGTTCTCACCTTTTGTTTCTTTGGGTATTTCTACCCTGCGGACTGGATTTGGCTTGTATCTGCCATTTCTTATCTGTTGAATTAGGGTGTCCTGGTTTTCCTTTAGGTAGGGCAGAAGTTCATCCACCTGCATTCCATCCGTTCCACCTGCTCCCTTGTTTGTTTTCACTCGTTTATAAGCCTTATTAAGGTTATCCTTTCGCAAAATCAAATCCAAAAGATTGTCCATCCAATAGTCTGCGATGATACCTCTCTTTTCAGCAATCTTATGGTAGTCGAACACTTCTGCATACTCTTTCTGTTCCGCAGATACCATTTGCAGATAGTCTTCCATATGAAGTTGTCTGTTCTTAAACCTACTTTCAGTTGCATTCATTAGCTTGTATCTCCTAAAGTTCAGTCCTTCCCATGACGTCTTAAGCCGCCTTGGTACTATGACCTCTGCTGACTTCTCACCATTCGTTATTACTACAAGTTTCATACTCCGTTTTCACTTGCTGACGAGACCTCCCTAGGTACCACACGTTTCTTTCTCTCCATATATCTGCCACATTTACTCCAGTTAGTTCCGAGTAGTTATTGGATTTTGGTTTGTAATGCAACCTTATCCCTAACTGTAGCCTGATGTGATTTCTGTTCGTCAGACCAGAGATTTGCCTCCACCTTCCTTCAGACTCCACCTCACGATGGACGCCCTTGGTCTTGGCTATATCCTTCCCACTACTAGGGCGGATTAGGAACTTTCATCCATTAGAAACGTGCGCCGCTAGGCGCACATCAAAAAGAAACTGCCAAGAAATTTCTTAGCAGTTTCTTTTTGATTTAATAGTTTTCTTTACGTACTTCGAAGTATGCCTGTGGATGTTTACATACCGGACAAACAACCGGTGCTTCTAATCCAACTACTACGTGACCGCAGTTACGGCATTCCCACATTGTTACGCCACTCTTTTTGAATACTTCCATTGATTCTACGTTATGTAATAATGCACGGTATCTTTCTTCATGCATCTTCTCGATAGCTGCTACACCTCTGAACTGTTCAGCAAGTTCTAAAAATCCTTCTTCTTCAGCATCTTTAGCCATACGTTCATACATATCTGTCCATTCAGCATTCTCACCTTCTGCTGCATGTAATAAGTTTGTTGGTGTATCACCAAGTTCGCCTAATGCTTTAAACCATAATTTTGCATGTTCTTTTTCATTGTCTGCTGTCTGTAAAAATAAAGCTGCAATCTGCTCATAACCAGCTTTCTTAGCTACTGATGCGAAATAAGTATACTTATTTCTAGCCTGTGATTCACCAGCAAATGCCTCCCATAAATTTTTCTCTGTTTTTGTTCCTGCGTATTTGTTTGCCATATTTTTACCTCGCTTTTTATATTAATCTTGCTAAAAACTTACTGCTTATACATACTGTTTCATCTGCTCTGTAGAACTTTCAATCGTTTCAATCGAATTCTTCACACCTTCTGCAAATTCTAAATTATGCTCACTCATAGTAAGTACTTGTTCTGCATTAGCAGTTACTTCTTCTGTCGCTGCTGATAAATGTGAAATATTATCTACAATCGTATTATTCGAATCAGATAATCCTAAGATTTCCTTATCCATTTCATTAATATCATCAATCAAAATTGTAATATCTTCATTCAATTTACCAAATGCAACCGATGCTGCTGCAATTTTTTCGTTCTGATCTTCTGTAGCATTTACCGATTTCTTAACAGAAACTACTACTTCATTTGCATTTGCATTTAACTCATTAATAATTCTAGTAATCTGTTCGGTAGACTGTTTCGTCTGTTCTGCAAGCTGTCTAATCTGATCTGCTACTACCGCAAAACCGCGTCCTGCTTCACCAGCACGTGCACTTTCAATAGAAGCATTTAATGCCAAAAGATTGGTCTGACTAGAAATACCCAGAATCATACCAGCTATTTCTTCTACCTCTTTGGTCTTCTCCTGTAAACGAACCATAGAATCGCTTACTTCTGCATTCGTAGCGGCAATCTGTTTTGACTGCACCTGCAATTCTTCCATAACCTTCATATTCATCTGAATGCTAGCATTCGAATCTGTCGCGATATCAACCATCTTCTTAGAACGCTCGCTTGTCTCAGCAATGGCATTCTGAATATTCTGTGTCATATGATTCTGCTCTTCAATACTGCGGGCAGTCATATTCGCAGAATCAACGATTTCATGCATGCTGTTTGTAACAGACTGTGTCGTTTCGAATAACTTCTCCACTGTTCCGGTACTTTTTTCTGCTTCATCCTGTACCACAGCAGAAATCTCAAGAATGCCGTCAAACATCTCCTGAATCTGAGTCGTCTGCTGCTCTACCGCACCTAATGCATGTTCGTTAAACTTCTGTGTGATATAAGCAATTCTAAAAATGACATATAAACCTGCAAGTATAAACAGAATACTAATCATGTCATCTACGGTCTGTAAGCCCCATCCTTTTTTGAATCGGAACACCTGCATAAACATAAATAAAATGGCTTCTGTAATACATAATTTTGCAAATCTTTTTGATTTAAAATATGGAATCTGTAATGCAAATAATACAAGCATCGCATAAAAGATGAACTTTGCATCGGTATTCATTCCTACTAAAAAAATTTCAATCATCCCTAAGATAAGGGAACGGAAATTATACTTCTCATCCTTTTGATTGCGAATGTACATTACCAGATTTGCGATTACAAATGTTGCTACTATTCCTAAATTTGCCCATGCGAATATCTTATTAATGTCACCTACCAATGCTCTCAATATGAGATATACCGCAAACATTGTATACATTACCAACATTGCAATAAAATAAATACGGTTAACGGCTTTATAACGTTCTCCGATATCGTTGTATAAAAACTGCTGTTTTTCTTTTGTAGTTTTCATAGTTCCTCCATAAAGTATATTTTCGAATTGCTCACTATATTATTATACTCTATGTATATGCAGTTCCGCTACTCTTTTTGTTACTTTTTTACTATTTTTTCTCAAATGCCCATAAAATACGGATTTGATTTTTTAATTCTTCATAAGACCACACCTGACTACTTCTATAGATACAGTTCAAACTTCTTTTTAGAAAATTTTACCGTTCTCTTAAAGAATGGTTCATTTTTTATTAAGATTTTATGAAGTTGATTTGCTCGAACCGGATTCCGGCAAGGTACGAACTAACATATACATCGCAACGGCACCAATCACCGCCATCACAATTGAAAACCCGATTCCAGCTAACGTCGGCTGATAAGAAAAGTCAAGCACACCACTTGCAGCCCTAAGTATTGCAATTAGATTCGCCGTTGCATGACCTAATATTGCCAACGACACCTTTTTGGTCTTCACTACAATAACCGCTAACAATGCCCCTAACAAAACTGCATATATAAACTGCACCAGATTCATATGAATAATACCGAACAATACTGCCGAATAAAAAATCCCCATGCCTTTACCTGCAAGCAGCGTTGCACGTTTTAAGACAATCCCTCTGAATAATAATTCTTCTGCTATCGGCACAACCACGCAGGATGCCAAAATCTGCATCCAAAGACCACCGCCGAAGAAATTCTCATTCGCCGTTTGAAAACCTTCTGAAACCTGAACAAGCGGTGTCATAGCTATAAAATTATTCAATGCTATGCCAAATGTCCCTGCTGCTATGCAAACCAATACTGTCTGTAGCGCATACTGCCCCTGTGACTTTTTTTCTTTACCATAAACTACCCTTTCTGTATCATTATCCTGCTTCCACAATGCAAACAGTGCTGGAATCGTCGCTCCAGAACTAATCGCCTGCTTTATCATATAGATTTCTTGCACTTCTCCTAACAAAATATTCAATGCAAAAAACACAAACGCAGAAATCAGATAATACACAAAAATCGGATAGAAAACTTCCCATACTCTATTTTTCTTCACGTACTACACACTTTCTAACATACTATTTCATTCTTCATAACTATTCAGTAACTTCCTAGCTACTATTTTTCATTTAGTCATTAGATACTTATTACCGCTCTTCTAATCTCTCGTAAAGCTGCGTCATTGTCAAACCTAAAATCGGATGTCGCTTATTTGGACATAAATCCAATAATGGCTTTAATACAAAATCACGATTGGCCATATCTACATGCGGGATAATCAACTCATCATCTTCATATACCAAATCATCATAAAAAATGATGTCCAAATCCAAAGTTCTTGGTCCCCAATGCACAAGACGTTCCCTCTTTGCATGTTTTTCCACTAAATGCAATGCATCTAACAATTCGTTTGGTGTAAATAATGTGCGGAGTTTTATTGCTCCATTCACAAAATCATCCTGTTCCACACCACCATACGGTTTCGTTACAATCAAATCCGATACTTTTTTAATCTGAATCTCTGACATTTCTTCTAACATATAAAGTGCATCTTCAATATATGCCTTCTTATCTCCCATGTTAGAACCGATTGCAACATACGCCGTGTGCCAGCCACGCTCAATCGTTACCGATACATTCTCGAACGGAAGTCCGATTGGTGCCTGCGGTTTACACAATTCAAATTCGATTTTTTCAATCAATGGATACTCTAGCAATAACGCTTTGACCGTCTGCTCTGCCGCCGTCTCAATCAACTTATAGGTATGTTCCTGTAAAAACTTCGTGACAAAATGGCTGACCTCGCCATAGTGCACAGATTTTTCCAAAACATCTGTAATGCCTGCTGGTCTACAATCCAAATATAGTGTAGCATTCACATAAAAATCCTGTCCATTTATCGTTTCTTCTTCAAAAACTCCATGATGTGCAAATACTTTCAATCCCGTAATTTTGATTTTATCCATGTTCGTTCCTTGATGTCTCCTGTTCTACTATTTCTATATATGCAATATCCACAATTCTCTTTTGCAAATTCCTGTCATCTTGCTGATACCTTTTTGCATATATATGTTATCCTTTATACGCCATAATTTTTTCTGCCATCTGAATCGCTCTGGCATTCTCCTGTACATCATGTACACGTACAAATGCACAGCCCTGTTCTACTGCCATAACGGTAGTAACTAAGGTCCCCTCTAAACGTTCTTCCACCGGCAAATCCAAGGTCAGTCCAATTACTGATTTGCGTGAAGTGCCAAGTAAAACTGGATATCCAAGTGTTTTCAACTCACCCATTTTTGCTATAATTGCCAAATTCTGCTCGTAAGTTTTCGCAAAACCAACACCCGGATCCAAAATAATCTTATCTTCCGTTATCCCAGCCTGCTTTGCCAATGCAATTGATTCCCTCAAATCTGATAGCACATCTTGCATATAATCTTGGTAATTCGTATCACGACGGTTATGCATCAGGCAGCAAGGTTTCTTATATCTGGCAATCACTTCCGCCATCGTTCCATCGTATTTCAATCCCCAGATATCATTTATCAAATCTGCACCCGCTAAAATGGCTGCCTCTGCCACCTTGCTTTTATAGGTATCTACCGATACCGGGATATCATACGTTGCTTTTACTGCCTTAATAATAGGCACAATACGGGCTATTTCCTCTTCCTCTGTGATCTGGATATGTCCCGGTCTTGTAGACTCTCCTCCAATATCAAGAATGTGGGCGCCCTTTTCTATCATGTCTCCCGCATGCTTCACTGCGGAATTCACATCATAAAAGCTCCCACCATCTGAAAAGGAATCCGGTGTCACGTTCAGGATTCCCATAATATATGTTTTATTTTTTACATCAAATTCTCTATTTCCTATTAACAAGCATACCTCCATGTTTACATGCAACTGACTCTTACCGTATCTATGGTAGCATGACAATCATTTTGCATTTCAGCTCTTATTTTACAAGTGCAAAAAACTGGTTCTGTAATTTTTCGTTATCTTCAAACGCCCCACGACACACAAAAGTTACCGTCTTACTGCCCGGTTTTTTCACACCTCGCATCGTCATACAAGTATGCTCCGCTTCTATCATAACCATCGCGCCCTGTGGCTGTAAAAATTCCATTAATGCATCAGCAATCTGGGATGTCAACTGTTCCTGTAACTGTGGACGTCTTGCATAGACCTCTACCGTTCTGGCAAGTTTACTCAATCCAACCACTTTTCCATTTGGAATATACGCTACATGTGCTTTTCCATAAAAAGGCATGAAGTGGTGCTCACAAGTAGAATAAAATGTGATATCCTTCTCAATAATCATCTCATTATTTGTCGCAGAAAACGTCTTAGACAGTGGCTCTTTTGCATCCTGTCCTATTCCCGAAAAAATCTCTTCATACATGCGGGCAATACGATCCGGTGTACCTAATAACCCCTCACGCTCCGGATTCTCCCCGATTCCTTCTAATATTAATCTGACACCCTGTTCAATCTTATTCTTGTCCATGGTTTCCTCTCGTTTCTCTCCAATATCTATCTAGTCGAAAAATCTTTGCTGTTTTACACTTCTAGCACTCAACACACAAATAATCGTTTACCTCTTTTCTTAATTCTGCCAAATATGACAGAGAACCAAAGGCTAAAATACCGTCTGCCTTTCCTTCTTTGGCTTCCTTAACTGCAAAAACTACCGCTTCTTTTATACTTTCACAATATACGGCTTCTTTTCCTAAGGTTTTCACCTCTTCCGCTAACGTTGCTCCATCTAATGCTCGTTTATTCGGCGGTGTTACCGTATACACCTTATTCGCATAAGGCAACATAAGCTCTAACATTTTTGCGTGTTCTTTATCTGCAAGTACCCCTATTATATAGGTTATCTGCTGTTTTGTAAAATGAATTTGCACTTCTTTTGCCAACTTTTTCGCAGCATCCTCGTTATGTGCACCATCTATTATGATAAGCGGACTTTGTGAAATCTGCTCAAAACGCCCTGGCCACATAGCCTTATTCACACCTTTTCGAATTATATCTACCGAAATATTCAGTGCATTAAGGCAAACCGCAATTGCCAAATTTGAATTCTCCACCTGATATTTTGCAGACATAGATAACTGCACTTCACCTGCCTGTTTATGCGTATAAACGATTCCTGATGCTCCTGTCTCTATGCATGCGTCATCTATTTCATCTGCTATAAATAGTTCTGCCTGTTTTTCTGCTGCTACTTGGCTGATTACTTGTAAAACTTCTTCTTTTTGAGTATTACTGGTAATTACCGGACAGCCCGATTTTATAATCCCTGCTTTTACACGGGCAATCTCCGACAACGACTCTCCCAAAAACTGCATGTGATCCATGCTAATAGATGTGATGACAGAACATACGGGTTTGGTAATCAGATTGGTCGCATCTGTTTCACCGCCCATTCCCACTTCTGACAATACATAATCACACTTATTTTTATAAAAATAAAGAAATGCCAAAGCAGTCTCCACTTCGAATACCGTCGGTTGACACATGCCCTTTTCTAACATACGCTCACATGCCATCTTCACTTCTTCTAAACACGCAAGATAGGCTTCCTGCGTAATATTTTCTTTATTAATTCTCCAGACCTCAAATGGTTCAAAAACCGCTGGCGAGGTATAACGTCCCACCTTATATCCTGCTTCGATGAGTACACTTTCGATAAATGCCCCCGTTGAGCCCTTACCATTCGTACCTGCGATATGAATAATGCGTAATTGTTCCTGCACATCACCAAGTTCCCTCATTAAGTTCTGTATATTCTCCAGTCCTAAAATACTTCCTGTCTGACTGACTTTTTCTATATAGGTTTTTGCTTCTTCGTAAGTCATGTTTCTCGTCTACCTCTAAATTCCATTTCTTTTTTACAAATTAGGAATAATTTCACCCCCATTATACAAACATTTCAAAAAAAAGTACACTGTTATATGCCACTATATAAATATAAAGATAAGAAGAAGGACGAATAAGTATTTCTTTTGCGTACTTAGCATAAAGAAATACTTATTCGTCCTTCTTCTTATCTTTCACGATACGTTATAAAAATAATACTATTTTTTTGTTCCTTTTGTATCACGATTTCCGATATGCAAACGATTCAAATCATATTTTTTGCCTTTTACTTCTACTTCCTGATTCATTCCAGGTGCCAATAAATAAAAATTCGTCAAGCTGTCGCTCTTATCAAGTTTCATACCGCGCACACCTGTCGCAGCTTTCTTCTGTTCTGAAATCGTTCCAACTTCAATTCGTAAGAACATATCTCGTTCAGACTGCATAACCAGAGTCTCGTTACCGGTAATTGCTTCTACAAACAGTACTTCGTCTCCATCTTTTAACTTAGTAGCCGCAGTAGTACGCTTTGCCACATCAAATTCTGCACCATCTACTACTTTTAACATAGAAGATTTCGTACCGAATAATAACTTGGTATTCTTCACTGCCTCAAGGCTATTGATGTATACAAAATTCTCTTCGCTACTGTTATAATTGCTGACATTGTCAATCGGTGTTCCCTTATCACGGAGTTTTCCGTATGGAAGGTCTAAGACTTTCAACAAATGCTGCTGACCCTTATTCGTAAAAATACAAATCTTATCGGTATTCTTACAAATCAGCACATATCGATTTTCTGAATCGACCGTCTCTTTGTTACGCTCGTAAATATTGGTGTCGATGGTCTTTGCATATCCGAAACGATCCATTAAGAACACCACATCCATCTCTTCAATCTTCTTCTCTTCTACAACCACTTCGTCGAGATTATCAATGACTGTTCTACGAGGTCTTGCATACTCTTTCTTGTAAGCCTGTAATTCCTTGATAATGACTTTTGCCATAGAAGCACGGCTACCTAAAATATCCTCATAAAGTGCGATATTCTTCAAGGTCTCTTCATGGTCACGAAGCAATGCTTCGATTTCCAAGCCGATTAACTTCTGCAAACGCATTTCTAAAATCGCAGTCGTCTGACGCTCTGTAAAGCGAAGCTGTGACGCATCCTTTTTGGACTGTGCAGACTTAAACTTGATATTATCCGTGATACCATCCTGTAAACAGGCTCTGGCATCTTTTACACTAGTACTACCACGGAGAATCTCGATAATTAAGTCGATGACATCACATGCTTTCATCAAACCTTCCTGAATCTCCTGCTTATCACGTTCTTTGCGAAGAAGTGTGGTATATTTTCTAGTCGCTAATTCATACTGGAAATTCACATGATGGCGGATGATTGGCACAAGTCCTAATGTCTCTGGTCTGCCATCTGCAACTGCTAGCATATTCACACCAAATGTATCTTCCAGTTTTGTCTTTTTATATAAGAGATTCATTAATTTTTCTGCATCGGCACCTTTACGGAGCTCGATAACGATACGAATTCCCTCTTTGGAAGACTGGTTTGTAATATCTACGATATCAGCAGTCTTTTTTGTCTCAACAAGGCTGTATACGTCATTTAAGAACTTACCAATATTGGCACCTATCATAGTATATGGAATCTCGGTAATAACAAGCTTATCTTTGCCACCCTTTCCTTTTTCCACTTCTACTTTGCCACGGATTTTTACTTTTCCCTGCCCAGTTGCATAAATTGCCTTTAAATCGTCCTTATTCGCAATGATGCCTCCCGTTGGGAAATCCGGTCCCGGAATATACTGCATCATCTGCTCCGTATTAATATCCGGGTTCTTAATATATGCAATTACGCCGTCAATTACTTCACCTAAATTATGTGGCGGTGTACTTGTTACCATACCTACTGCAATACCCTCTGATCCGTTTACCAAAA
>JAFYQA010000005.1 GCA_017547315.1 Roseburia sp.
AGAAGGTTAGCACCGAAAAAGAGATTAAAAAGTTTTCTTTAAAAGTATCATAATAGAAATTGGGTATTGACAGATGCATAAAAACATAGTACTTTATGCATGGAGATTTGAAAATTCAATATTGTATAAATTTTCGTAACTATTCAGTAGGTCGGAGCATTCACTGCGCAGACCGTAAGACATGATTCAAGAGTGAGCAAATTCTCATCAGCGAAGCTGATTTTTATGGATTTGCGAATTGTAATTATGAAGATACTGAATAATTACAAATTTTCTTATTCAGAGTGATGGAGATACAAAGGATCAACGAAGTCACGGCAACCCCAGCCAGTATGGAAGGTGCCAGCCTGAGCGAGCAAGAGAGCTTGAACAATAAGAGGATTTGATAATCAACGATACTATCATGTCCGCTTGTGTGTTCACAAGCGGACTTATTTTATGTTAACTCATAAAATAAGTCCGCTCTGCAAGGATGCACAGCACGCAGAGAGGAAATGATTGCTTCGCAATCTGCGTGCGCGCAGAGAAGTTTGCAAGCAAACTTCTATTAAAAATGCGCGAATAAGCAGATAAAAATTAGAAAGAGATAAATGAACAGCAGAAAAGGAGAAAGAACTATGGAAAAATTATTATTTACTTCAGAATCCGTAACAGAAGGTCATCCGGACAAAGTCTGTGATGCTATTTCAGATGCAATCTTAGATGCTTGCATGGAGCAGGATCCAATGAGCCGTGTAGCATGCGAGACAGCAGCATGTACAGGTTTCGTATTAGTAACAGGTGAGATTACTACAAAGGCACAGTTAGACGTACCTTCTATCGTTAGAAAGACTGTAAATGAAATCGGTTATGATGATGCGAAGACAGGATTCGATGGTAATACTTGTGCAGTTATGGTAGCATTAGACCAGCAGTCAGCAGACATTGCTATGGGTGTTGATAAAGCGTTAGAAGCAAAAGAAGGAACATTAACAGATAATTTAGATACAGGTGCCGGCGATCAGGGTATGATGTTTGGTTATGCATCAAATGAGACACCAGAATTAATGCCATATCCAATTTCACTTGCACACAAACTTGCATTACAGCTTACAAAGGTTCGTAAGGATGGTACATTAACATACTTAAGACCAGATGGAAAGACACAGGTTTCTGTAGAATATGATGAAGCTGGTGTTCCAAAGAGATTAGAAGCAGTTGTATTATCTACACAGCATGATGCAGATGTAACACAGGAACAGATTCATGCAGACATCAAAAAGTATGTATTTGATCCAATTCTTCCAGTAGAATTAATTGATGCAGATACAAAATTCTTCATCAACCCAACAGGACGTTTCGTAATCGGTGGACCACACGGTGATGCAGGTCTTACAGGTAGAAAAATCATCGTAGATACTTACGGCGGATATGCTCGTCACGGCGGCGGAGCTTTCTCAGGAAAAGACTGTACAAAAGTAGACCGTTCTGCAGCTTATGCAGCACGTTACGTTGCAAAGAATATTGTTGCAGCAGGATTAGCAGACAAGTGTGAAATCCAGTTATCATATGCAATCGGTGTTGCACAGCCAACATCTGTTATGATTGATACATTTGGTACAGGCAAAATTGCGGATGATAAATTAGTAGAAATCGTTCGTGAGAACTTTGACCTTCGTCCAGCTGGTATCATTAAGATGCTTGATTTAAGAAGACCAATTTATCGTCAGACAGCAGCTTATGGACACTTTGGACGTACAGATATCGAACTTCCATGGGAAGCACTTGATAAAGTGGAAGAGTTGAAAAAATATTTAGCATAGTTATATTTTATGAAAAGTTTATAGACTTTTAGACAAAAGAAATTTGTTTTTGTTTTTTTCGTGATATAATAAGTCGTAGGACATTGTCCTACGACTTTTTTGCGCGAGTAGCGAGGAGAATATAATGAAATTTCGCAATAAAATTATTATTTCTTTCTGTATCATATTATTTGTACCATTAGTTTTGGCAGCAGGTGCAATATTTGGTTTTCAGCAGATTCAGATGAAAATGATAGAGCAGACTTATGGAATAGAGAGTAATGACTATGGATACTTGTCTAATTCAGTACAGCTTTTGAATCGGTTTACAACGGATATTTATCAGGAATTGCAGGAGATGTCGGTGGTTTCGCCGGAACGGTTTGCACAGGAAGATTTTTTGCGCCAGATGAATGAACGACTTGAAGGAAAGGCATCGTATCTGATTGTTAGAAAAGGTGGAGAATTAAGCTATATCGGAAAAAATGCTTCAACTGCATTATTGACGCAGTTGCCGGATTATGGAAGTGCAGACGATAATGTGAATGCCGGCATGTATATGGATGTGGGCGAGCAGGTATTGGTAAAGCAGATAGATTTTTATTTCCATGACCAAAGTGAGGGCAGCGCATTCATTGTTACACGTATGGAGGAAGTGGTGCCGGAAATTAAAGACCTGGCTATAGATGCGATTGTATCGATTGTAGTGATTTTGATTTTTACAGCATGTATGCTCAGCGTTTGGATTCATACTAGTTTAATGAAACCGATTAAAAAACTTCAGGTGGCAGCACAGAATATAAAAGAAGGGAATCTGGATTTTACGGTGGAGGCTGAGGGCACAGATGAAATCGGCGAACTGTGTAAGGATTTCGAAGAGATGCGTCAACGTTTGAAGGAAAGTACCGAGGAAAAAATGCATGCCGAGCAGGAGAGTAAAACGCTCATTAGTAATATTGCACATGACCTTAAAACTCCAATTACAGCCGTAAAAGGTTATGCGGAGGGAATTTTAGATGGAGTAGCAGATACGCCGGAGAAGAGAGAAAAATATTTAAGGACGATTTATAATAAAGCAAGTGAGATGGATACGTTAATCAATGAATTGACGCTATATTCTAAGATTGATACAAACCGTATTCCATATAATTTTGCGAAAATAAATGTGGCGGATTATTTTGATGACTGTATCGAAGAGTTGGGCTTGGATTTAGAAGCGAAGAATGTTGGACTTGCATATTTTAATTATTCAGATGAAGATACTGTAATCATTGCAGATCCAGAGCAGCTTCGCAGAGTGATTAATAATATCGTGGGGAATTCCTGCAAATATTTTGATAAACAAAAAGGTCTTATTAATGTAAGAATCAAGGATGTAGGCGATTTTATCCAGGTTGAAATCGAGGATAATGGTCGTGGGATTGCTCCGCGAGATTTGCCATATATTTTTGACCGGTTTTACCGAACGGATGCGTCGCGCAATTCGGCGACTGGTGGAAGCGGAATCGGTTTATCGATTGTTAAGAAAATCGTGGAGGACCACGGTGGCAAAATATGGGCGACGAGTAAGGAGTCTATCGGAACGGTTATGTATTTTGTAATTAGAAAATATCAGGAGGTGCCAAATGAGTAAGGTATTAATTATAGAAGATGAAGAAGCGATTGCAGATTTAGAGAAAGATTATCTGGAATTGAGTGGCTTTGAAGTAGCGGTAGAGAATAATGGGACAAGTGGTCTGAAAAGAGCATTGGAAGAAGAGTTTGATATGTTTATTTTAGACCTGATGCTTCCGGGAACGAATGGTTTTGAAATCTGTAAACAAATCCGTGAACAGAAGAATACACCGATTTTGATGGTATCTGCGAAAAAAGATGATATTGACAAAATCAGAGG
>JAFYQA010000079.1 GCA_017547315.1 Roseburia sp.
CACCGCCAATCATGTAAAAATAATCACCGATAGAACTTTTCACAAAAAGCATTTTATTATCATGAATCAAAATTCCGCCTGCGCGGTATCTAAACCAATTATTCCCTTTTTGAAATCCACAATCGTACTTCATAGATTCTCTCCTGTTACTCGTTTGATATATAATATATAATTCATACATCAATTCCAAATTCCCATCTATTCTCACTATACCACACTCCCAATCTCAAATCTATCTACATTTCCTCCTCGCATTTCTTCACAAGAACTCCCCTGTCAAACTTTCTCGATTTAGCATAACAAGGTCTTTCCGCTATTACACAACAAAAAGTCCCGCGCCATCTGGCACGGGACTCCCTATCGCTTTTCCTTATTTCTGGTTTGCCGGTTCTACACTCACTGCACGACCTTTAATTTTCGCATTTTTCATTGCTTCTAATACGGTTCTGCCGTATTCACGTGGCACTTCCACGAAAGTATATTTATCATACATATCGATGGCACCAACCACCTTGCCTGGAATCTTAGATTCACCTGCAATCATACCTAAAATATTGCTTGGTTTTAAACGGTCTTTCTTACCCACGTTTACAAACAGACGCACCATGCCTTCTTCTGCTCCGGTTGCATCCCAATCAATGCTGCCATCACTATCATCCTCTTCATTAGCCAAGTTCACCTGTCCGAGCGCCTGTTTCAAGAACGCTGCTGCAATATCCATCGCGGTATAGTCTGCTTCGTTTACCTGACGTTCGATAATATCAATCATATCGCGCAGGTTTTCATTCTCGATGATTGCTGCGATTTCTTCCATTACTTTTTCTGCTTTAATCTGTGCTACATCATCCGAAGATGGAATCGGCATTGCAAGCACTTTTGTCTTGCAGTAACGCATAATATCTTTTAATTTGTAAACTTCTTTGCCTTTTACAAATGTAAACGCACGTCCGGTTCTTCCTGCACGTCCGGTACGGCCGATACGATGTACGTAGTACTCGTCATCCTGTGGAATATCATAATTGAAAACTGCTTCCACATCATCCACATCGATACCACGAGCAGCTACGTCTGTAGCTATTAAAATCTCTACTTTTCCGGTACGGAATGCTTTCATAACACGGTCACGCTGTGCCTGCTTCATGTCACCATGTAAACCTTCTGCCAAATAACCACGGCCTTTTAACGCGTCCGTCAACTCGTCCACCATTTTCTTCGTATTACAGAATACGAGAGAAAGCTTCGGATTGTAATAATCCAATAAACGTGTCAGCACTTCCGTTTTGTCCTTACGTTTTACGTCGTAATAATACTGCTCAATGCTTGGAACGGTTAATTCCTTTTTCACTACTTTAATCGTAATGGCATCATGCTGATATTTTTTTGTAATCTCTAAAATTGGTTTTGGCATAGTCGCTGAGAACAATACTGTCTGGCGGCCTTCCTGTGGAATATATTCCAAAATCGTCTCGATGTCTTCACGGAATCCCATGTTTAACATCTCATCTGCCTCGTCCAAAATTACAGTATTCACTGCGTCACAACGAATCGTTCTTCTGCGAAGGTGATCCATGACACGTCCCGGTGTTCCGATAATAATCTGTGCACCACCTTTTAATGCTTTAATCTGGCGGGTAATATCTTGTCCACCGTATACCGGTAGCACTTTAATACCATGCATATATTTTGCCAATTTACGAATTTCATCTGCCACCTGAATCGCAAGCTCACGAGTTGGCGATAAAATAATAATCTGCGTCTTTTTACTGTTCACATCCACTTTGTGAAGTGCCGGAATACCAAAAGATGCCGTTTTTCCGGTTCCGGTCTGAGCCTGTCCAATTACGTCCGCACCGGACATCACCGCCGGAATAGCACGACTCTGAATAGGTGTCGCTTCTTCAAATCCCATCTCTTTGATGGCACGAAGCACCTGTGGGTATAAATCTAATTCATCAAATCTTACTGTTTCCATTAATTTGTACTTATTCCTCTCATTATGTACGCCACCTTCTCCACAAAAAGAAGGGGCAAAAGTTATTATAGAAAGCAACCGTTAAAAGTATTTTTACTAGGGGATTTGCAAGATTCACTTCACATCATTTGTAAAAGCGTGAAGTATCGGTTGCGAATTATACCCTATTATATTCGATTGCTTCTATTTGGTTCCTATTTTGGCAACGCCGTTTGTAATTATATCTTAGACTTCCTCTACTTTCAAGAAAAAGAATTTTTTACTCGAAATACACAATTGGATCTATTGGCACTCCATCCTTCTGTAATTCAAAATATAAATTGCTTCCCTCTACTGAATAATACTTTGTCGGTTCACTGACATAACCAATCACATGACCAGACTCTAAATAATCACCTACGTCAAAATTAAGTTCTTTTAACTGACCATAAATTGCCTGATAACCATCTCCCAAATCTACTGTCACCGTAGTACCGGTCACTTCATTCTGAGAAATATCAACAATTTTTCCCTTCGCCACAGAATAAACCTTGTTGTTCACAGCACCCGCAATGATAATCGCCGGATTGTATTTATACTGATCTAAGGTCGCATAGTAAATCGTTGCATCCATGCTGTAATTCATGATGACATTTCCATCCATCGGCCATAATAATCCTTCTTCCACTGGAAAATGGAGACTTGGCACGCTTGCTGCCACATTTTTTGCCGTTTCTTTCGGTGCCTCCTTTTCTGCCGAACCATCTACCAATACTTTTGCATCTTCTGGAAGCATAGACTCATCCACGAAACCTTCTGCGATAATCTCACCCTCCACCGAAGCACTATCTTCTTTCTGCAAGATATCCTCCACTGCTTTATTAATTACATTTTCCTTTGGTGGAACCACGGATGATACATCCTGCATCTGCGTTTCCTCTACTACATACTG
>JAFYQA010000080.1 GCA_017547315.1 Roseburia sp.
ATATCCTTCGTTATCTGTACCAAGAATATGCTCACTAGAAGGTGGAGCTAAAAAGTTATCTTTTAAGTACTTTTCTGTTGTCTGTCTTAATGTATACTGTACACCATCTACTTCATAAGTAGTTGTTGTTACAGCATATTCTGTCTTACCACTCTCGTCCAGTTCAATTTCACCCCATCTTGTATATACAACCGGGCCTAAAAAACTGAATAAGAATAAACCGATTACCATAATCAAACCGATAATACTCAGTTTAGATTTGAAAAATCTACGCACAACCATACGTGTCGGAGACATCAATTTAACATTTTTATCAAGAGGCACTTCTGTTTCTTCTACTTCTTCTGTGCCAAGCTTGCTTGTATTTTCTTCCATAGCGTGCCTCCTTACTCTAATTTTACTCGTGGGTCAACTACACCATACATAAGGTCTGCTAACAATACACCTACTACACTAAGAAGTGCCAAGAACATGTTATATCCCATGATAAATGGAATGTCACCTCTGTTCATTGCATCTAACGCAATATTACCGATACCAGGTAAATCGAATACCTGCTCTGTAATAATCGCACCAGAGAATAAAGAAGGTAAAAGACCTGCTAATGTAGTTACTAATGGAATTAATGTGTTACGGAAAGCGTGTTTATTAATAACTACGTTTTCTGTTAAACCTTTTGCACGAGCTGTACGAATATAGTCAGAGTTCATAACTTCTAACATATTTGTTCTAGTCATTCTCATTCGTGGACCAATGCTAAGAATAACAATGGTGAGAATTGGAATGAATGCATGTCTTGCATAGTCAATTAAAAGCTCTACTCCAGTATAAGATACTGTTGCATTAACGAGACCTGATGCTGGGAACCAGCCAAGTTTTAACGCTAATACATTTTTTAACATGTTACCGAAGAAGAAGGATGGTAAAGAAATACCAATCATCGCTAATACAGTAACTAAATAATCTCTAAAGCTATACTGATGTGTAGCCGCTGTAATACCTAATGGGATTGCAATCATAAATTCAAATACAGTTGCAATCAGGGCGATTAAGAAGGAAATTCCCATGTGTTCATAGATAACCTGAGCTACTGGAATACCATATACGAAACTTGTTCCCAAGTCGCCATGTGCCAATGCACCAAGCCAGCTGAAATATCCTCCTAAGATACCCATAAAGCTGTTGTCACCAAGTCCATACATTTCATACATTGCGTTTACAGTTTCTTCACTTACTGTCGCACCACCCTGATTGATGGCGTTGATTTTATCCTGGATAAAATCAACTGGCATCAATCGGATAAGAAAATAAATAATCATCGAAACGCCTAAAAGAATGAAAATGGACATTAAAATTCTTTTAACAATATATTTAAACATAAGCCACTCCGATTATTAGTCGGCAAATTCAACTTCCCAAATACGATCTAATGGAGAAGAATATGGATTCATCTCTGATGCTGCTGGGAGACTTGAAGCGTCGATTACTTTTGAATTAAATGCGTATAATACACTTCTCTGATATACTGGAAGTTCGATTGCAAGGTCTAAAATCTGTTCCATTGCTTCCTGATATAAATCAGCACGAACGCCCTTATCATTTGTAGAACGAGCATCTTCAATTAACTCACTTAAATCATCTAAGATGTTTAATTCTTCAGCAGAACCACTTGTCTTGATGTAGTTATAACCCCAAGCAAGAGTACTTGTTGCTGTAGAATCTTTGTGGTAAACCTGATATAAGTCTGGGTCTAATGCAGAAGACCAAGCAGCAGCCCATACTTCTAAGGAACCTGTATTAATCTTTGTAAGAGCCTGTGTATCACAAACTACTTCAACATCCCAACCAAGTTCATTTAATAATGCTGCAGCATCTCTGAATACTTTGTATGTTGGATGATCCTGTAAGCTTGAACCTGCAATTGTAAATGTTACTGTTAATTCGCTGTCACCAGCACTTACGCCAGCTTCCTGCATGTATTTTTCGATATTGTTGATAGCGATATCTTTGTTCCATGTACCAAGCTGTGGATAATCAAATCCGTTATCTGTAGCATCTGCTCCGTCTGGATAAGCCCAGCTTACCATAGACATTGGCCAGTAAATCTGTGATGCTGTACCTGCACGGTAGTAGTCAAGTGCTAATGATGTGTTCATTGCGCACATGATTGCTTTACGAAGGTTGATATCGTTAATCTTAGATGCGTTTACACCAATGTAACCGTAACCTAACTGATCAGTTGTAATTGTTACCATACCCTTTGAAGATAAGCTTTCTAATTTCTCATAGTTATCTGTTGTAAGAGATGGTGAGATATAATGTACTGTTCCGTTCTCAAGTGCTGCGATAGCGTTCTGTGAACTAACTACCTGATAACGAATCTTATCAATTTTTGCATTTTCGATGCTTTCACCAACTGTGTGGAAGTTCTCGTTTGCTTTGAAGTATACTACGTTGTTTGTGTAGAAGCTGCTTTCTGATGGTGTATCGCTGTTCTGTGCGTCTGTTACTTTGTAAGAACCAGCACCCATAGGAAGCTTAATATTTCTTGTTGACTGAATAATATCTGTCATGAAGCTGAAGTTCGCAAATTCAACACCGAATTTGTTGTTTGCAATATCAACGCCTACAGAGCTTCCTTCACCATAGTAATGCTGTGGAGCAACTGTAAGTGCGAAGTTCCAGATTGCTTTCGGGTCAATGCCGTTGATTGTAATCTGTAATACATCGTATTCGCCTTCGTTTGCTACTGTACCATCTTCGTTATGTGCAGAAGCTACTTTGTAGTCTGTACCATTTACTGTTACTGTGCTTCCAGCTGCATCTGTATGTCCTAATGAAACGATACCTGAAATGCTTGGAACTGCTAATGTACCATCTGCTGATACGTTTTCATGAAGAATTACTTCTTTTGCTTTTGCTGTATATTCGCTTGTTAATTCTGCTGCTGTTGCCCAGTAGCTAAGAATGATGTTTAATTCTCTTGCAATCTTATCGTTGAATACATATTCAATTGCTTCATCTTTTGATTTGATAGAAGATGGATATGCTGGTGTTAATTTTTCGATTGTTGTACGATCTACTTTACCATCTGCACCTTCTGCATATTTCACTTCTACATAACCTTCTGAATACATGAAACAGAATACTTCATCTTTGAATTCTTCGTATGACTTGTATGGTTCGTCAACGTAAGATTCCTGTGCACTTGTATAATCTGTTTCTAATTCTTCTTTGAAAAGTTTTAATGCATAGTCATAATCTGCTAAAAGGTTTTCATTTGTTACTTCTGAAGGGTTATTAGAGATTGCTGACTTATAACCTGAGCTAATTGAGTAATTCTGAATCGCTGCCTTCATTGCATCATAACCAACTTCTTTTGTAGCGGAAGCTTTTACTTCTGCGTTGAATAAGTTGATTAATTCGTTCATTCTTGCTGCTGCTCTTGAAGAAGCCTGTGATGAAATTAAATCATCGCTATCGTTAGAAGCAGAGCCAACTGTCTGTGTTCTGTACTCTGAAAGACCTACAATGTCTGTAGAGTAAAGTGTTGAAGAACCTGTGTATACAGGATCTAAGTATACATAGTAGTTAAATAATACGTCTTCCATTGTTAATGGATGTCCATCTGAGAAAAGGATTCCATTTTTCAAAACGAAAGTATATGTAGTAGTATCATCTGCATTCTCAACGATATCATAATCTTTTACTACTACTGCATGGTCTTCACCATAAGCTACTTCTACTTCTCCGTTTACATAGTTAGAACCAAGCATACCAATCTGTGTCATTGCAACGATAGTACCGTCTGGTGCTGATGTAGAGAAGAATGGGTTAAATAAACCATCAAGCTGTTCTGTCATGATAACGAATGCATCTGCATTACTGCCGCCACCGCCACAGCCAGTTAACATGCCGACACACATTGCCAAGCATAAAACCAGTGAAACAATTTTCTTTTTCATTTTTTTACTCCTTCTTGTTATTTATTCTACATAACTACTCAAAGTCATATCGCAAAATCGTCTCTTTGAGACTTGCTCTTTTGCTCTGAATAGTTATTCAGTTACGAATTCTAAAGTTACTGTATTGCCATCTACGTTAATCAAAACGCTTTCCGGGTTCTCTCCAGTAGCTGCACAGGTAATATCTGCGTTTGGTACTGCATCCGAATTACCCATACCGCATAATAAACCGATTGAGTAATCATCTACACCAAAATAGCTTCCGGAATCTACCAATACTGAACTTGAAACGATCTGAACATTTGGCAATTTAGCCTCGTTCGAAATAGTACCTGCTAAAAGACCATAACATGTACCTACCACACGTGTACCTGACTTAATTGTAAAGTTCACATTTTCAAAAGTAACATCTGAAATCTCTGCTGTCTCTGTTAAATAACCAAACAAACCTGCATTGATTTTAGAATTATTTGTCTGTACTACTTCGATGTTCTTCATTGTATGACCATTACCATGAATCACACCACCGAAATTACCATGCATAAGAGATGTTGGCCAAATCTCACCAGCAAAATCTAAATCTGCATGAATTTCATAATTACCATTTACGCTGGCATTGTCAAGGAACTGTTCCACATTATAAATGTGATACCATTCACCTTCCATCCAATCTACGTAAATCTGCATTACAGAGTCTACTGCAGTTCCACTTGCATAATCAACTGCTCCTGTATGTGCAATCGCAGAAGCTTCAATTAACTGTGTACCTGCTACATCATAATAAGCACCGTTAAAGGTGTAGCCGGAGCGTTCTGGGAAATCATACATTTCTACTGCTCCTGTTTCTTCATCCCAACATGGTAATGTAATTTCTTCTACCAATGTTGGATCGATTGTCATGCTGTCAAGATACTCACCTGTACCAAGCGCATAAAACTCAATCTCAAATAATGGAACCCATGCTGCATAAAGTGTAAGCACTGGTTCTGCTGAAGTATACGTTTTGCTTGTGTCTACTTCTAACATATCTTTTTCAAAATCCCATTTATCGGAATATGTATAAACGATATTGCCGTTACTGTCTGTACTTTCTGTACGACCTGCATACCATCCAGCCAAGAAATGACCATTATTAATCGGTGTAAATGCATCGTTTCCTCTGGCAGCATTGTCTGGTGCAATGAGTGCAATTTTTGCAGCTCCGCCGTTTGTATTCATCTCTGAAACATTATAAGAATCCACGATAACAGAAGTATTTGTTGTGAAAACACCACCATTTGCATCGTATTTTACGCTGACAGTATAATTTTGTGCATCGTTTACTTCGTATGGTGTCTGTTCTCCACTACATCCGATTAATAAAGTAACGGTTGTCAAAGTCAAAAGAGCGACAAGCATCGCTTTGATTTTCATTTTCATTTTACTGCATCTTCTTTCTTAACATTGACTTATTTTATATGCATCTAAAAATTCTTTGTTATGGTCTGTGCAATAAATGCACAGACCTATTAAAAATTACATTATTTCTCAGAAGATTCTTCTTCTGTAGGTTCTTCTGCAGATGTTTCTTCTACAACTTCTTCTACAGTTGTTTCTTCTGTAGGTATTTCTTCGATATTTGCTTCTTCGGTAGCTTCTTCTTTTGTTTCTGCTACTTCAGCCGCTTCCTGTTCTTTTGCAGCTTTTTCTGCCGCCTTTTTTGCCTTGATTTCAGCAATTTTAGCTTTTACTACATTAATAGCTTCGCCAATTTTTTCTTTGATTTCTTTGATAAGTTCAGCTCTCTGTTCTTTATCAAGAAGTTTTTCTTTATTCTTCGCACCAAAGAATGCCGCTACCACCATTAAGATAAGTAAGAAGAGAAGTCCTGTAGCACCGTTGTCTTCCACAACTGGTTTTACTTCAACTGGACCAGCTGAAACTTCTGTATCTTCTACTGGTGTATTATTTCCTGCACCAGGTGCAAGTGCGGTAATACGCTGTTCTGCAGAAATTAAGTCTGCATAATTTGTTACTAACGCCTGCTGTTCTGTTGTTGCAATCTTTGTATAAAGTTCACGTGCTTTTTCTACCAATGCTTTCTGTTCATAGCTTACCTTTTCAGGGATAGCATTGATTGCGTTGATTGCTGCTACTGTTACCTTATCCGCTGCTGTTGCACCGTCTAATGCAAGGTCGAAATACTGGTTGTAGATGAATGAATCATAACCTACACCGTTGATAGGACAAATCATTGTAAGTTTGTCTTCTACATAACCAACATAATCAACGAAGTTCGCACCATAATATACATTAAAGTATAAACCGTCTGTGATATTCCACATATAGTATGGAGTTAATCCAATACCATCGATACTTACTTCATTTCCGTCATAGTCTGTATAAGTACCATAGTTACCAGAACCTGGAATATGTTCA
>JAFYQA010000081.1 GCA_017547315.1 Roseburia sp.
AGTCTGTAAGAGGCTGGCTCTAAGTGACTACAATTCCTCCGTGGGGTGCGGAGTGAAATAATATAGGGGAGGTTTTTACCATGATTTCATCATTACTTTATCCACGCGTGACAGCTACACGTAGAGTTATCTCTTTAGACGGAATGTGGAAGTTCCAGTTTGACCCTTCAAGTGAAGGCGTAGACGCTAACTGGACAGCTGGTTTACCAGCACCATGCTCAATGCCTGTACCAGCAAGTTTCTGTGATATTTTCACAGACAAAGACAGCCGTGAGTACACAGGCGATTTCTGGTATGAGACAGATTTCTTTGTTCCGGGTGAATGGAAAGAGAACGAAATCGTAATCCGTTTTGGCTCTGCTACACATAAAGCAAGAGTATTTGTAAACGGTACAGAAGTAGCAAGTCATGTTGGTGGATTCTTACCATTTAACGTTTTAGTAAATGACGTTGTAAAATACAATGAATACAATAAGCTTTCTGTTTTAGTAAACAACGAGCTTAGCGAAACAATGATTCCATGTGGTCTTACCACAACATCTGTTACTGGTAAAAAGATTAGCAAACCATACTTTGACTTCTATAACTATGCTGGTATTCAGAGACCTGTAAAATTACTTTGCTTGCCAAAAGAGAATATTACAGACTTTACTGTAAACCATCGTTTGGTTGGTACAGACGCAGAAGTTGACTACATCGTAGAGACAACTGGCGAGCATGATACAGTAGTAGAAGTATATGATGCAGAAGGCAATAAGGTTGCTGAAGCTTGCGGTAAGACAGGTACAGTAGTTGTAAAAGATGCAAAATTATGGAACGTACATGCTGCATACCTTTACAAATTCGTAGTGAAAATTGTAGATGGTGAAACAGTTCTTGACGAGTACTATGATACAATCGGTATCCGTACTTTTGAAGTAAAAGGCGGACATTTCTTATTAAACGGCAAACCAGTATATCTTAAGGGATTCGGTAAACACGAAGATGCAGATATCCGTGGCCGTGGATTAGATATGGTTACTGTAAAACGTGACTTCGAATGTATGAAATGGATTGGTTCAAACTGCTTCCGTACAAGCCACTATCCATACGCAGAAGAAGTTTACTACATGGCAGACGAAGAAGGTTTCTTAATCATCGACGAGACACCTGCAGTTGGTTTGATGGAAAGTACTATGAACTTCATGGCAGCAAATCAGGGTACAGGAAAGAAACTTACTTTCTTCGAAAAAGAGACAACACCTATCCTCTTAGAGCATCATAGAGAAGTTCTTAAGGATATGATTAAACGTGATAAGAACCATGCTTCCGTTGTTGCATGGAGTATCTTAAACGAGCCAGAAACCAATCACGAAAGTGCTACACCTTACTTTGAAAACTTATTTGACTATGCACATGAACTTGACGTTCAGAAACGTCCTCGTACATTCGCAGTAGTTATGATGAGTTTACCACACACATGTAAATGCTGGCAGGTAAGTGATTTCGTAAGCTTAAACCGCTATTATGGCTGGTATGTAATGGGCGGTCCAGATATCGCAGATGCAGAAGCTGCATTCCGTAAGGAAATGGATGGCTGGGGAGCAATCCGTGGCGAGCGTCCATTCATCTTCACAGAGTACGGCGCAGATACATTAGGCAGCGAACACAAATTACCAAGTGTAATGTGGTCACAGGAATATCAGGATGAATACCTTGATATGAACCACAGAGTATTTGACAGCTATGACTGGGTACAGGGTGAGTTAGTATGGAACTTTGCAGATTTCCAGACAACAGAGGGTATCTTACGTGTAAACGGCAATAAGAAGGGTATCTTCACACGCCAGCGTCAGCCAAAGACAGCTGCTTATAACTTCAAGGCTAGATGGGAAAGCCTTCCAGTAGATTATAAGGGAGATAAATAAGAAAACATAAATTGAATATATGAATGAGGAAGGCGATTCCAAAACTGTGATTTTTAAGAAGTCAAAGCGGAGGGGGTGCCTTCCTTTTTGCATTGTGTGAGGTTAGAGTTTTCATCCGATGTTTAAGGTGATATAATGGAAACAGTGAGATAGGATGGAGGAACTTGTATGAGTATCAAAAATGAGCCAAAGATTAAAAATCCATTAATTGTAGCAATTCGTGAACAGTTAGAACACCGTGCATTGTGGATGTATCTGCTGTGTGATGAGGCGAAGAAAAAAGGTTTGGATTCAAAGGATTATGCGCCGGATGCGATTAGACGTTGCGGGTTGTATCAGGGGGCCAATCTGCGTAAAAAAGCGGGTGGCGGAGATTCGTTAAAAGGATTAAAAAAGACACTGTTTTCAAAGGCTGCCCAGTGGGTATTTGAAATGGATATCAAGCAGTGTACGGATGACCATTTGGATATTGATTTCCATTATTGTCCGCTTGTAAAAGCATGGCAGAAGCAGGGCTGTAGTGATGAGGAGATAAAAATTCTTTGTGACCATGCGATGTGTGGTGACAGAGGAATTGCAGAAAGCTTTGGATGTGAATTAGATCTTCCGGCGACCATTGCAAACGGGGACGATGTTTGTCAGATACGATTTGTGAGAAGAAAAAAGTAGCAGCGAGATTCTTTTATAATGTTTTGGCGGGCGACAATGCCCGCCATTTTTATTTATTGTCGTACTAAACCAAACGTTTTTGCTAGCTCCGTTATTAGAATCGGAAGCACGATAAGGGATAACCCGATAACATAATGTGGAATAGTCAGGCGTACCAAGCCAAACAGTGTGGATAATGGTGTAAAAAGCACTAGACATACCAGTAGGATAGAGCTGAGTGCAGCCCAGTTTAATTTGTGATTACTAAAGACTCCAATATCAAAAAGGGAGTGTTCAGAACGCATGTTAAATGCCTGCACGACCTGGGATAGGGAGAGTACCATAAATGCCAGCGTCTGTCCGGCGGCCAGCTCACCGGTTGTGCCTTTTCCGATACGGAAGGCAAGCAGTGTCAGGATACCGAACATAAGTCCCTGTAATGCAATCTGTATGCCGAAGCCACGGGCAAAGAGTCCTTCACTTTTAGGTTTCGGACGCTGTTCCATAATATCGTGTTCGATAGGTTCCATGCCTAAAGCTATGGCAGGAAAACTGTCTGTAACTAGATTAATCCAAAGTAATTGCATGGATAAGAATGGTGATTCATGCCAGAGTAACATGGCAGTAAAAACAGAGACGATTTCTCCAATATTTGTTCCTAATAAAAATCCAACCACTTTTTTAATATTTGCGTAGATTCCACGTCCTTCGCGGACCGCATCCACAATGGTGGCGAAATTATCATCGGTTAAAGTGATGTCTGCGGCACCTTTTGCAACATCCGTACCGGTGATGCCCATAGCACAGCCGATATCTGCGGCTTTAAGAGCAGGGGCATCATTAACGCCGTCTCCGGTCATGGCAACTACCTGCTCTTTACGCTGCCATGCTTTTACAATGCGGATTTTATTTTCGGGGGAGACACGAGCATAAACACCGATGCGTTCAATCTGCAAATCCAGTTCGGAATCGGTCATGGCGTCCAATTCGGTTCCGGTTATAGATTTATCACCTGGTTGCAAAATTCCTAGTTCTTTTGCAATGGCAGAGGCAGTAACTACATGGTCTCCGGTAATCATAACTGGCTTGATGCCAGCCTTTCTACAGATTTTTACAGCCTCTTTGGCTTCTGGACGAGGTGGGTCAATCATTCCGACCATACCTAGAAAGGTGAGATTATTTTCTAAATCTTTTGGGGATGGTTTTGCGGGAAGAGTGTCCAATTCTTTGTAAGCGACAGCCAGAACGCGCAGGGCTTTTTCGCTCATTGCATCATTCATCTGTCCTGCGGCAACTAAATCACCGGCGACGCATCGGGATGCCATGACATCAAAGGCACCTTTTATAATAGCGATAAGTCGCCCGTCAATTCTATGAATGGTTGTCATGAGCTTACGGTCAGAGTCAAATGGCAATTCTGCAAGTCGCGGATAGCTTTGGTTGAGTTGTTCTTTTTCTATGCTATTTTTATGAGCAGCAAGGATGATGGCTGTCTCTGTCGGGTCGCCAATATGTTCCGCATGGTCTTTATGAAAAATAACGGTGCCGTCACAGCAGAGCGTGGCATAGGTAAGTAACTTTTTGACCTCTGGGGAATTAGCGTTACTGATATCTTCGGGAGAATGGCCGTCCACAAAGGCTTCCACCAAAGTCATACGGTTCTGTGTCAGTGTACCGGTTTTGTCAGAGCAAATGACAGAGGCACTTCCTAAGGTTTCGACAGCCGGAAGTTTGCGGATAATGGCATTTTTATTTACCATACGTTGGACTCCGATGGAAAGTATGATGGTGACAATGGCAGGGAGACCTTCCGGAATAGCGGAAACAGCCAATGAAACCGCAGTCATAAAAATCTCAAGTGCAGGGATTCCATTGGATAGACCTACTACAAAAATAACGCCACAGGCTGCGAGTGCCACGGCACCTAATAGTTTTCCGAGTTGTGATAATTTCTTCTGTAAAGGGGTCTGGGTTTCGATTTCGCTATCTAAAAGATTGGCGATTTTTCCCATTTCTGTATTCATGCCGGTGGCAGTTACAATGGCAGTGGCAGTTCCGTAAGTAATGCTACAGCCAGAAAAAATCATATTGCTGCGGTCGCCTAGTGGAGCGTTTGGGTCAGTAATAAGTCCTGCAATTTTTTCGGAAGGCACGGATTCTCCGGTGAGGGCGGATTCTTCCGATTTTAAACTCACACTTTTTAACAGTCTGGCATCTGCAGGGACAAAGTCGCCAGCTTCAAGATGTATAATGTCACCTGGTACGAGCTGACTGGCATCTAAAACGGTTTCAGTACCGTCACGCAGGACCCTGGCAGAAGGGGCGGATAAGTTTTTTAGTGCATCTAATGCTTTTTCTGCTTTGCTTTCCTGAATCACACCCATGATGGCGTTTAAAATCACAATCAGAAGAATGAGTATCGGTTCGAAAAACTCTTTCGGATTTCGTTCTATGCATGCGATGACGAAAGAAACGATGGCAGCAGTAATCAGAATGAGAATCATTACATCTTTGAACTGTTCAATAAACCGCTCGAAATTACTTTTCTTTCGGCATTCTTTCAGTGTGTTTTTGCCATATTTTTGGAGTGCATATTTTGCTTGTGTACTGCTTAAGCCAAAGGTGACATCGCTATTTAGTGTTTTTAATATATGTTCGATTGGTTCGCTATGAAAAATCACGTAATCCTCCTTGTGTTACATCATGGTATTTGATACTTTAAGTATAGTTAGAACGGCTTGTTTTTAGTCATGTTTTTTCAATAATCTGTTGCGGTAAGCGAAATAGATAACGTTATTTCGCACTTTTTTAATTTGATTTTTAGTGAATGGTCGGGTATAGTGTAGCTATAAGAGGAATGATAGTGATAAGGATTTCATAAGTAGTATAGAATGAAAGAGATAGGAAAAAAGATTTTGATAATAATATTGTTGATAGTAGTTTTTGCGTTGGCACTTTGGATTATCTGGGACAATCAGCGTATCGTAGTGACTCCTTTTGAAGTAGAAAGTGAGGAACTGCCGGAGAGTTTTGACGGTTATCGCATTGTGCAGGTTTCAGATTTACACAACGATGAGTTTGGAAAAGATAACGAAAAATTGTTAGCAATCATAAAAGAAGCGAAACCGGATATAATTGCCATTACCGGAGATTTACTTGACTCGAGGCGAACAAGTGTGGAAAAAGCACTTAATTTTGTGACAAAAGCGGCACAGATAGCTCCTTGTTATTATGTAACGGGAAATCATGAGTCGCGTATGAAAGAAGAGTATGAGCAATTAGAAAAAGCGATGATAAGTGCCGGAGTTATCGTTCTGCGAAATGAAAAAGTGGTTTTAGAAAAAGAGGGTGAGCAGATAACGATAGTCGGACTTGACGACCCGCGGTTTGTGATAGCTACGGATAGGGTTCCGAAAATGGAAGCGGTGATAGGCGGCGTTTTAGAAGGCATCTTAGAGGATGTGCCGGAAGAGATGTTTACGCTTTTGCTTTCTCACAGACCAGAGATGTTTGCGATGTATTGCAATCAGGGAGTAGATGTTGTGTTATCGGGACACGTGCATGGTGGTCAGGTGAGAATACCCTATATCGGAGGTATTATTGGACCGGGACAGGGAATTTTACCGGATTATGATGCAGGAATATATATGGCGGATGGTACGACAATGGTGCTCAGTCGTGGTTTGGGGCAGAGTATCATACCATTCCGAGTGAATAATCCACCGGAGTTAGTGGTAGTTACGTTAAAAAGCAGAATATAACCGAAATGGATTATAGATAAAGTGACTTGTGCCGAAAACGGCGGAAAGAGAGGAACATATGTTAATTAGTATTTTAGTAACATTGGTAGTAGGATTGATTTATTTTTATATCAATCTTCCAGCAATCAACCTGCATACGGCAGAATTTTACACGTTCATCATTGTATTGTGTGTTGTATACTGCGGATGCAATTTGGTAGTAACCGGATTTAAAGCAACCGGTTGGAAAGATTATTTGAGACATTTATTGAAAAAGTGTACAATTCCGGTAGTTGCAGCAGCTCTTTTGTTGGTAGTGGCAGTGGTTGGTAACATAGCTGGTCATGTATTCTTCCGTGCAAAAGACTATGCGGCACTTTTGCCGATTGAGCAGGGGGATTTTGCATCAGAAGTGCAGGAAGTAAGTTGGGAGCAGATTCCAAAACTGGATTCTAATTCTGCCAGCACCTTAGCAAATAAGAAGATGGGTGAGCTTTCAGATCTGGTATCTCAGTTTGAAGTAAATACCAGCACCGTTCAGATTAATTATCAGGACAGACCAGTAAGAGCGACATTTTTGGATTATGGAGATTTTATTAAATGGTTCAAAAACAGAAACGAAGGTATTCCAGCGTATCTGTTGATTGATATGGTGACACAGGAAGTTTCTGTTAAGCGTTTGGAGGAAGGTATGAAGTATTCTCCTTCTGAAATTTTTAATAGAAATATTTATCGTCATTTACGTTTCAGTTATCCGACGAAAATGTTCTACGCAGTGAATTTTGAAGTAAATGAAGATGGAACACCATACTGGTGTGCAAGTGTAGTATCGAAAACCATCGGTTTGTTTGGCGGTACAGATATTACAGGTGCAGTTTTGGTAAATGCAGTTACTGGTGAACATGAATATTACGATTTGGCAGATGTGCCGACATGGGTTGACCGTGTGTGCGATGCGAATTTGATTATGCAGCAGTATGATTATCATGGTTTATATCAGGGAGGTTTCTGGAATTCTATTTTAGGACAGAGTGGATGTACAGAGACAACTTCTGGTTATAACTATATTGCGATGGATGATGATGTATGGATGTACACAGGTGTGACATCAGTAGCTGGAGATGAAAGTAACCTTGGTTTCATGTTAGTAAACCAGCGTACCAAAGAGGCTCGTTATTATCCATGTGCAGGTGCTAATGAAGAGGCAGGTATGCGTTCTGCACAGGGTGCAGTACAGCAGTACAGTTACACTGCTACTTTCCCGATTCTTTTGAATGTGGGTGGTGAACCGACCTACTTTATGGCATTAAAAGATGCGTCGCAACTTGTAAAAATGTATGCGATGGTTAATGTAAGCCAGTATCAGATTGTAGCAACCGGAACTACAGTAGAGGAATGTCAGGCTGCTTACGCAGAACTTATGGTAAAGAATGGAATTACAGAACAGGCACCAGTACCAGAAGTGGAAAAGGCTGTGATAAACGGAGCGATTGCAGATATTCGTTCTTCTGTAATGGATGGAGATACATGGTATTTTATCCGTCTTGAGAATCAGCAGGTTTACTATTTGATTAATGGCAGTGAGTATCCATTGGCAACAATTTTAAATGTAGGTGATAGAGTAAAGATTACTTACGAAGTGGGCACCGGAGAATTGATTAATGGTATTTCGTTAGAGAGATAATATAAAGTGGAAAGGACATCCTTATTTGTGGATAAGGGTGTTCTTTTTTTTGTAACTATGTGCATAAATGATAAAATCCAAAATATAAAAACTTTCACTTACCCTCTAAGGAAAACCTTAAATAAGCCGATAAATAACATGAAGGCTTTAAAAAATAGTGGAAGGAGTGCCTAATATGCGTATAGATGCTTATAATCAGATTACTCAGATTTACAAAACAAACAAAACCGGTAAGGTGACAAGCGCATCGACTGTTTCTAGTGCAAGAGACGAAGTGCAGATTTCATCCTTTGGCCG
>JAFYQA010000082.1 GCA_017547315.1 Roseburia sp.
AAACGTTCCTTACCCTGACACATGATTTCATAATCGAAACCGGTCGCACGAATTGAAAAATATGCTGCATAATAAGCAAGTGGATAGAAAACCTTACAGTAAGCAATACGCCATGCCATCATAACGTAAGCAGCCGCGTGGGCTTTCGGGAACATGTACTTAATCTTCTTACAAGACCAGATGTACCAATCCGGCACATCATGTGCTTCCATTTCTTTTTCCCAGTCGGGTTTTAACCCCTTTCCTTTACGAACCGACTCCATAATCGTAAAGGACAACTCACTATCAAGTCCCATATTAATCAGATAAATCATAATATCATCTCGCGTACAGATTGCAGTCGAAATCGTTGCTTTTCCCTCCTGAATCAACGTCTGTGCATTTCCAAGCCAAACGTCCGTACCATGGGAAAGTCCGGAAATTCGAATCAAATCCGAAAATTCCTTTGGGGCTGCATCAATAACCATCTGCATAGCAAATTCAGTACCAAACTCTGGTATTCCAAGACATCCTAATTGAATCCCATTAATCTCCTCTGGTGTTACTCCCAATGCAGACGTATTCATAAACAGAGACATAACAGTCGGATCATCCAGAGGAATGGTTTGTGGATCTAATCCGGTTAAGTCCTGCAACATACGAATCATGGTAGGATCATCGTGTCCGAGAATATCAAGTTTTAATAGGTTGTGGTCAATCGAGTGATAATCGAAATGTGTTGTAACCGTAGCGGTCGTCATATCGTTCGCAGGATGCTGTACCGGAGTAAATGAATTGATATCCTCTCCCACCGGTAAAACGATGATACCACCCGGATGCTGTCCAGTAGTTCGTCTTACACCTACGCAACCTTGTACAATACGGTTAATCTCACAAACACGCTTTCTAATACCGCGCTCTTCGTAATAATTTTTGATATAACCAAATGCAGTCTTATCCGCCAAAGTACCAATCGTACCCGCACGGAAGGTCTGACCATATCCGAAAATAACTTCACAATAAGCATGTGCCTTACTCTGGTATTCACCAGAGAAGTTCAAGTCGATATCCGGCTCCTTATTCCCCTTAAATCCTAAGAACGTCTCAAAAGGAATATCGAAACCATCTTTTGTAAGTCGTTTACCACAAACCGGGCACATTCTATCCGGCATATCACAACCGCCTCGTCCAGAAAAAGCTTTTACTTCCGGCGAATCAAAATCACTGTATTTACAATGTTCGCAACGGTAATGTGCCTGCAACGGATTAACCTCCGTGATACCAGACATTGTCGCTGCAAAAGAAGAACCTACTGAACCTCGTGAACCTACTAAGTAACCATCTTCGTTAGACTTCCACACCAATTTTTGTGCAATGATATACATTACGGCGTAACCATTGCTGATGATAGAATTTAATTCACGGTCTAATCGCTCTTTTACGACAGGTGGCAACACCTCACCATACATACTGTGTGCTTTTGTATAACAAATGTCACGAAGCATCTGGTCAGAATTCTCAATTACCGGCGGACACTTATCCGGCCGTACCGGCGCGATACGTTCGCACATATTTGCTATTTTATTCGTATTGGTAATAACCACTTCCTCTGCTTTTGCACTGCCTAAATAAGCAAACTCCTGCAACATTTCTTCTGTGGTTCGAAGGTAAAGCGGTGCCTGTTCATCTGCGTCCTTAAACCCTTTACCCGCCATAATAATACGACGATATACTTCATCTTCCGGATCTAAAAAATGCACGTCACAAGTCGCTACAACTAATTTATTAAACTGCTCACCTAGCTGACAGATATATTTGTTGATATCCTGTAGCTCTTCAAACGAATTAATCGAACTTTTCTCATCTGCCAGCATGAATTTATTATTACCAAGTGGCTGAATCTCCAAATAATCGTAGAAATTTACGATACGGATAATTTCTTCTTCCGGTCTGCTTCCTAAAATCGCACGATATAATTCACCTGCTTCACAGGCAGAACCTAAAAGCAATCCTTCACGGTACTTCACAAACTCGCTCTTTGGAATACGTGGTCTGCTGTGATAATAAGTCAGATGCGACATTGACACCAAACGATACAGATTAATACGTCCAATATCGTTCGTTGCTAAAATAATCGCATGATAAGTCGGCATCTTCATAATCGTTTCCGGTGAAGAAGAAGCTTGCGCATTAACGGCATCTAAATCTTCCATACCTCGCTCCCGGAGCATGGTTATGAATTTTACAAAAATCTCTGCCGTACATCCTGCATCATCAACTGCTCTATGATGATTTGCCAAAACAATATTTAATGCTTTCGCAATTGTATCTAGTTTAAAACGATTAAGCTGTGGCATTAAGTATCTTGCCAACGCCACAGTATCTATTACTGTAAAATCGCATGGTAAGCCCTGTCTCTCACAATTTTTTTTGATAAAACTCATATCAAAATCTGCATTGTGCGCTACCATAACTGCCCCTTCACAGAACTTCATGAATTCCGGTAAGATTTCTTCAATCTTCGGTGCATCCATAACCATATCATCACGAATAGAGGTCAGTTCTTCGATTTCATAAGGAATCGGTACTTCCGGATTAACAAAATGAGAAAAACGGTCAGTAATCTTACCGCCCACTACCTTCACCGCACCGATTTCAATAATTTTATTTTTCTCCGGAGAAAAACCGGTTGTCTCTAAGTCAAATACTACATAGGTAGCATCCAGACTCTGTCCCTTTGAATGCTCTACAATATCCTTCAAGTCATCTACCAAATATGCTTCCATACCATAGATAACCTTAAAATCATCATCTGGCCCAAAGGCATGATTCGCATCTGGGAATGCCTGTACATCACCATGGTCCGTAATCGCAATCGCCTTATGCCCCCACTTCATGGCACGTTTTACGATGTCTTTACATTCTGAAACACCGTCCATATCACTCATCTTTGTATGGCAATGAAGTTCCACTCGTTTTTCCGGTGCAGTATCCATTCTCATCGAGGTGAAGTTCGGAATCTTTTTCATTCCTACAATTGACGCGATTGTCAATTCACTGTCGTATTTATCAATCGTCGTCACACCTCGAATCTTTAGAAAAGCTCCTGGTTTTAATTCCGGTAAAAGTTCTGCACAATCTTCCGTTCTAGTAAAAATCTTTACACCGATCGAATCCGTAAAATCTGTTACCGATAACATGATAATCGTCTTCTCATTACGAATCTCTCTCGTATCTAGTGTCATAACTTTACAACGTATCGTAACTTCACCCATTTCACCCATGATTTTCTCAATAGGTGTGATTTCACCTTCTTCGATATCTCTTCCGTAAATCACATCCGGATCATCTGATTTTTTGCGGAAACCACCACGATTTCCGCCACCTTCAAACGGTTTTTTTGCATTTTTTCCTGCATCAAATGGTACTTTTGCATCATTCTTTGCAGGCTTTTCAACCTTTTGTACAGGTTTTACAGCGTCCCCACCAGATGTTGCGACAGGCTTAGATTCTACCGCTTCAGAACTTACAACTACCGGCGCACCGTCCTCTTCGTCAGTTTTCAGATTAATTCGATTCACAATGTTTTGAATCTCCTGCTGAATCTGCTTTTCACTATTCTTACGATGCCGGCTTTCTTTCGGTTCTTCATAAATCATGTTTACATGCAAATCCATTCCACAGCGTTCGCAGAATACTTTTTCTAAAAACTCCTGTATTTCATGAGAACGAGTCTGCGCAATGATCGTATTTTCCATCGTCAGATTTAAGTGACTATCGTCTGTAAACTCTATCTTTGCAGAACGAAGCAGACCATATTCCATAAGGCTGTAATTACGAAGTTCTTCGAGGATACTGTCTTTGTATATATCCATTAATGTCCGGGCATTATATTGCCCGGACAACTGGTATTTCTCGATGACCTTCACTTCCATCTGTTTCCCTTTGAAAATCTGGTCTGCGATTGCTTTTTCAAGCGCATATATATTCTTTTTATGTATCAAATGTGTACCAAGCAGGTAAACTCTAAGCTTTGTCTGCTCGTGATTCATTCCTACCTTGGTCACTTCCATCTCGGTTAATAATTTCTTCATTTCCGCACTGACATCCAATGTCGGAAATACATCAAAAAACATTTTTGGCATAAAACTCCCGCCTTCTTGTGTTTTCACTGCACATCTATATGCAGTACTGATACTATTTGCCCCAGTTTAACAATTCATTACGAAGTGTCTCTAATAACTCTGCTTCTGGGACTTTCTTAATAATCTCACCATGTTTGATTAACAAACCTTCGCCAATTCCTCCGGCAATTCCGATATCCGCTTCTTTCGCTTCACCCGGTCCGTTTACCACACAGCCCATAACTGCTACTTTGATATCAAGTGGAATATCTGCAACCATATTCTCTACTTTATTCGCCAGACCAATCAAATCAATCTGCGTTCTTCCGCAGGTTGGACATGACACAACTTCAATGCCTCCCTTACGAAGTCCTAATGTTCTTAAAATCAATTTTGCAGATTTAATTTCTTCTAATGGATCCCCTGTTAACGATACACGAATGGTATCGCCAATTCCCTGGTTCAAAATCAAACCAAGTCCGATAGAGGACTTGATATTACCGCTGATAATCGTGCCAGATTCTGTAATACCCACATGCAATGGATGCTCTGTCTGTTTTGCAATCAACTCATGTGCTTTTACACACATCATAACATCCGAAGATTTGATACTGATAACCAAATTATCATAGCCCATATCTTCGATCCATTTCACTTTATCTAAGGCACTCTCTACGATACCTTCTGCTGTAACACCATGATATTTTTCTACTAATTCTTTTTCTAAAGAACCGCTGTTTACGCCTACACGAATTGGAATATTGCGTTCTTTCGCTACATCTACTACTGCTTTTACGCGCTCTGCACTGCCGATATTGCCAGGATTGATACGAATTTTATCCGCACCATTTTCCATGGCTGCAATTGCAAGACGATAATCGAAATGAATATCTGCAACTACCGGAATACTCACCTGCTTTTTAATCTCTTTCAATGCCGCTGCCGCTGCCATTGTTGGAACTGCACAACGGATGATATCACAACCTACCGCTGCTAAGCGATTAATCTGGTCAACTGTCGCTGCCACATCTTCTGTTTTTGTATTTGTCATGGACTGAATTAAAATCGGATTACCGCCACCAATCACGCGATTACCAATTTGTACTATTTTAGACATATTCCTTCTCCATTCTGCCTTTTGGCTCTTTTCTTGTCTGTAACATACAATGCCATTTGTAAAATAATCCTATCTTACGAGTCACTTCAAATGAATAACTTTCTGATATCATTAAACATAACCACTACCATTAATAATAACAGTAAAACCAATCCGATAAAATGTACAATTCCTTCCTTTTCTGGATCAATTTTCTTACCACGAATCGCTTCTACTACTAAAAATACCAATCTGCCACCATCTAACGCAGGAATCGGCAGTAAATTCATTACCCCCAAGTTTGCTGATAAAAAGACACAGATATACATCAGCTGTATAACAGCAACTCCTATGCCATAAGAAACGGATTCTTCATAAGAATCTCCGATGGCATCTACAATACCTACCGGACCGGACATCTCATTCACAGATACTCCGCCGCTCACTAGCAATCGTAAACTTTGCACGGTCGAATCAATCCAATATCCTACTTCATACGCACTATACTTTAACAATGTAAAAATATTATTCGTATATTTGGCACGCCCCGGACTGCCTATAAAACCATATAAGTAACGTCCTAATTCTTCATCATACTTTGGAGTAAGTTCTGTCGTAAAATGCTCTCCAGCACGTTCATAAGTCACTTCCACCGGTTCTCCTGCATGGAACATTCCATAAGCACTGATATCACGGTAAAAATGGATATTTTTACCATTCATCTCTGTTATTACGTCACCTGCCATTAATCCTGCTTCTGCCGCTGCATATCCTGGTGTTACATCTATAAGCACCGGTAAATCATATCCAGTCGCACAGATAATCACAAAAGAAAAAACAAACGCCATGATGAAGTTAAAAATAGGACCTGCAGCTACTACGCTGATTCTCGCCCATACGGACTTACTTCCAAAAGAATCCTCTGCTGTACTATCTGCATCCTCGCCTTCCATCATACAGGCACCACCAAAAGGTAATAATTTCAAAGAATAGGTGGTGTCCCCTTTTTTTATTCCCCAGATAGTAGGTCCTAAGCCAAGGCAGAATTCATTTACTTTTATCCCTGCCCTCTTTGCCAGTAAAAAATGACCTAATTCGTGAAATAAAATGATAATACTAAAAATAACTAACGATACTACAATTTTCATTCAAAAACCTTCCTGCAAACTTACTCAACTTTATGCACTTGAGCAAGTTTACATCCAAAACCTCTTTCTATCCAATATCATACTTTTACATTAAAGCTTCTTTAATGTATCCTCAATAAACGCATAAGTATCCGCTTCTGTCTGCAAAATCTCTTCCAGATTCGGATTGTCAATAAACGCAATCTGATTCATAGACGCTTCAATCAATTCTGTAATCTGCAAATAGCTGATTTTTCTATCTAAAAACAGACTCACAGCTTTCTCATTCGCCGCATTATAAACAGTTGGTATATTACCTCCACGTTTCATTGCTTCATACGCCAATGCCAATCCTTTGAACGTCTTAGTATCCGGCTCTTCAAAAGTAAGATTGCCAAGTTCGAATAAATTTAAACGTTTTCCGCTCAAACTTCTACGTTCCGGATAATAAAGTGCATACTGAATCGGCAAACGCATATCTGGTGTACCAAGCTGTGCAATCACTGCTCCATCTTCGTATTCTACTGCAGAATGAATCACGCTCTGTGGATGTACTACTACCTGAATCTGGTCTAATTCCACACCAAAGAGCCATTTTGCTTCCATCACTTCCAAGCCTTTATTCACTAATGTAGAAGAATCAATTGTAATCTTTCTACCCATGCTCCAATTTGGATGTTTCAATGCATCTTCTACCTGCATATGAGCAAGTTCTTCCCTTGTTTTACCACGGAACGGACCACCGGATGCCGTTAATAAAATTTTACTAATCGCATTTCCTTCTGCTCCCTGCATAGACTGGAAAATTGCGCTATGTTCACTATCTACCGGTAAAATCGGTACATTATATTCTTTCGCCAAAGGCATAATAATATGACCTGCTGTAACTAATGTCTCCTTATTTGCCAGCGCGATTGCTTTTCCTGCCTTAATAGCCGCAATCGTTGGTCTGATACCAAGCATACCCACAATCGCAGTTACCAAAATCTCGCTATCTTCTATCGTAGCTGTTTCCAAGAGACCTTCCATACCAAATCCTACCGGTATATCTAAATCCTTTGTATTCTCTGCCAGTTCTTTTGCTTTTTCTTCTTCCCAGACACTTACATACTTTGGTTTGTATTTACGCATCTGTTCTTCCAATAACTTAATATTACCACCTGCCGATAAAGCTACTACCTCAAGGTCGCCCTGTTCATCTACAATGTCTAATGTCTGTGTTCCGATAGAACCTGTAGAACCTAATATCGCAATCTTTTTCATTTGATATCATACCTTTCTGTCATATTCTGAATGATACAAAGCCCGGGATATTTTCCTAAAAAACTGTTTTCAACTTGCTGAAATAAGTACTTTTAAAAAAATTCCCTCGGCTTGAATAATTACAGTTTCATCACAGTACTTGCTAAAAAATAAATAATAGGTGCTGTAAAAATCACACTGTCAAAACGGTCTAAAATACCGCCATGTCCCGGAATCAATGTACCGTAATCCTTTACATCATAATTACGCTTAATCGCAGATGCTGTCAAATCACCTACCATGGAAATCAATCCACCTATCATACAGATAACTGCTAATGCTACGATTCCAGTTGTATCAATTCCCATCGCATCTTTGAAAATATTTCCGTATAAAATAGTTAATAAGCCAGTTCCAACAACGCCGCCGACTGCACCTTCAATAGATTTTTTCGGACTTAAAATCGGCGCCATCTTATGCTTACCAATCAATTTACCTACACAATATGCACATGTATCACATCCCCATGAACACAGGAAAATCAACCATACGATATATGCTCCCGATGCCATCTGTCTGGTCTGATATACATAAGAAAGCATCACTGCCACATAAAACACACCGAAAAAGGCTGCCAAAAGCTGCTCTGTTTTATACTTTGGATACGTAAACACATACACAAACATCAAAGCTACCAAACATCCCAATACAAACATCATCATATCCGGGATAAACGGAAATCTCAATTCAATATAGTATATGGTTGCCATAAGATATCCTATGATTGCTGGAAGCTGTTTTTCCATCTGAAATACACGATATAACTCATACATACC
>JAFYQA010000083.1 GCA_017547315.1 Roseburia sp.
CTTCGCCCATCCATAAGAATATTTTACTGCCTTATTCCAACCACTTACTTTACGTTCTCTCTCATCTTCCATAATTTCTGGATAAAAGCTTCTCTCAATTGCAGTATTCTGAATTACCTCTTCTTTATTCTTCCAATATCCAACTGCAAGACCTGCCAGATATGCTGCGCCCATTGCGGTTGTTTCTACACACACTGGTCGGTTTACCGGTGCATTACTGATGTCAGACTGCATCTGCATCAAAAGATTATTCGCGCTGGCTCCACCATCTACTTTTAACGCTTCAAGCTCAATTCCTGCGTCTGCCCTCATCGCCTGCAATACATCATTTACTTGATATGCCAGTGATTCCAGTGTCGCACGAATAATATGATATTTATTTACCCCTCGTGTAATACCTACAATCGTACCTCTCGCATACTGATCCCAGTGAGGTGCACCCAAACCAGTAAATGCCGGTACTACATAGCAGCCGTTTGTATCCTTTACTTTTTTGGCCATATATTCGGAATCTGCTGCACTATCCACTAAACGCATCTCATCTCTAAGCCACTGAATTGCTGCACCTGCCACAAAAATCGAACCTTCCAATGCATAATTCACTTTTCCGTCTAATCCCCATGCAATCGTCGTCACCAATCCATTATTTGAAAATACTGGTGTTTCTCCTGTATTCATCAACAAAAAGCAACCTGTTCCGTATGTATTCTTTGCCTCACCTGGTGCAAAACAAGTCTGTCCAAACAAAGCTGCCTGCTGATCACCTGCTGCACCTGCAATTGGAATCGCCGCACCAAAATAAGATGCATCCGCATATCCATAAATACAGCTGGATGGTTTCGCTTCCGGAAGCATAGACGCTGGAATCTGCAATCTCTCTAGAATCTCTTCATCCCATTTCAACGTATTGATATTAAACAACATCGTTCGTGATGCATTCGAGTAATCCGTTACATGTGCTGCTCCTTTGGTCAGTTTCCAAATCAACCATGTTTCTACTGTACCAAAAAGTAATTCGCCTCTCTCTGCACGTTCTCTTGCGCCTTCTACGTTATCTAACAACCATTTCACTTTTGTTCCTGAAAAGTAAGCGTCGATTACAAGACCTGTCTTTCTTCGAAAACTTTCCGTTAATCCTTCTGCTTTTAAAGAATCACAATACTCTGCTGTTCTACGGCACTGCCATACGATTGCATGGTGGATTGGCTTTCCTGTGGCCTTATCCCATACGATTGCCGTTTCCCTTTGGTTGGTGATACCAATCGCTGCAATATCTGCTGCTGTCGCTCCGATATTTGCCATTGCTTCCTTTGCTACTTCTAACTGTGTTGACCAGATTTCTTCTGCATCATGTTCCACCCATCCCGGTTTTGGAAAATACTGCGTAAACTCCTTCTGTGCGACACTGCACATCTCCCCCTTTTCGTTAAACAAAATACAACGATTACTCGTTGTACCTGCATCTAACGCCATTACATATCTTGCCATCTATACCTCCTTAGGTTCTCTGATGTTTCATTGTATGTCCATATCAGAAGGTATATTCCAAATTTATACAACAAAGAATATACAAAGCACATTAAGGTAACAGGCACTTTCTTGAAAATTAAAAATGGAATAGCGTGCTGACATGCCAGCACACTATTCCATTTATTTTCAAAACATTTTTAATTTATAAATCTTACAATTCGCAGTTATTAACAGTACGTGGGAATGGAATAACGTCACGGATATTTGTCATACCTGTTAAATACATTACGCAACGTTCAAAACCAAGACCAAATCCTGCATGTCTTGCTGAACCATATTTACGAAGATCTAAGTAGAAGTCATAGTCTTCTTCCTTAAGTCCCATTTCCTGGATACGAGCGAGGAGCTTATCGTAATCGTCCTCTCTCTGGCTACCACCGATGATTTCACCGATACCTGGCACTAAACAGTCTACTGCTGCTACTGTTTTGCCGTCTTCGTTCAATTTCATATAGAACGCTTTGATATCCTTTGGATAATCAGTTACAAATACAGGACGTTTGAATACCTGCTCTGTTAAATAACGTTCATGTTCTGTCTGTAAATCACAACCCCATGATACTTTATAATCAAACTTATCGTTATTCTTAGATAAAATATCGATTGCTTCTGTATAAGTTACTCTAGCAAAATCAGAGTTTGCTACATTCTGAAGACGCTCTAATAAACCTTTATCGATGAAGTTATTGAAGAATGCCATTTCTTCTGGAGCGTTCTCTAATACATAGTTAATCACGTATTTTAACATGCTCTCTGCAAGCATCATATTGTCCTGTAAATCAGCAAATGCGATTTCTGGCTCAATCATCCAGAACTCTGCAGCATGACGTGTTGTGTTAGAATTCTCTGCACGGAATGTTGGTCCAAATGTGTAGATATTCTTAAATGCCATCGCATATGTCTCACCATTAAGCTGACCGCTTACTGTAAGATTCGTTGGCTTATTAAAGAAATCCTGTTTGAAATCTACTTTGCCGTCTTCTGTCATTGGAACATTTGCTAAATCCAATGTAGTAACCTGGAACATTTCACCTGCACCTTCACAGTCACTTCCTGTGATAAGTGGTGTATGAACATATACAAAGTCTCTCTCCTGGAAGAATTTGTGAATTGCATATGCACATAAAGAACGAACACGGAATACAGCTTCAAATGTATTTGTTCTAGCTCTCAAGTGTGAAATGGTTCTTAAATATTCAAAAGTATGTTTCTTTTTCTGTAATGGATAATCAGGTGTAGATGGTCCTTCTACCTCTACGCTTTCTGCCTGAATCTCAAATGGCTGCTTAGAGCCTGGTGTAGGCACAACACGACCTGTAACAATGATTGCTGCACCAACGTTTAACTTCTCTACTTCTTCAAAATTAGAGAGCACGTCAGAATATACTACCTGTACAGGTTCAAAGAAGGTTCCATCATTTACTACGATAAAACCGAAATTCTTAGAATTACGGATATTTCTAACCCATCCACCAATTGTAACAATCTGTTCTGCGTACTGCTCCTGGTTACGGAACAAGTCTCTTACATTTACCAAATCCATAACTTTCCTCCAAACTATCTATCATCTTCTCGGTCTTACCGAATCACATACTACCATAATAGCCATCTGACCGAAAAAAATCAACATTTTTTTATTCTGAAACGATTTCTGTCGTCTCTACTACTTCTTCAACAGGTTCTGCAATTGTAATATCTGCTGTTTCTGTTAACTTCTCTAACAAATCAGCCTGCACATACATTTCTTTCATACGCTTTTCACCGAATACCGGATCACCATATCCGTAAGCGGCAAAAATCGGTTCTGCTGTCTCTAAACCGTAATAAGATACATAATTTGCTAATTCTGTTTCGTATCCCTCTGTATTAAGCTCTACACCCACTTCTTTAGCAATCGCACCTAAGATGAACTGAAGCTTAATCTCTGTTGTAATAACGCCTCTCCATTCATCCTCTGCCTGATCCACTGTAAGCTGATACTCTGTGCTTAAATATTCCTCTAACTTTGACTCATCGCCCTCGCAGAACTGCACCACATACATATTACGGTATGCTTTTAACATATCATCAAAGTAATCTGCAGGAATATCTACTGTACTGTTCTCCAATAAATATTTCTGAATATCTGCATTACTGTCATCCATCTTATAATATGCATTCTCTTCTACCATACCGGTACGAACCATCGCATACATTCCTTCAAGCGTGTCTGCTCCGCCATATTTTTTCGCAAATGCATCGTCCATTTCTTCAAATGTTACTTCCTTCTGAATGGAATTCACTGTAAAAGTAAATACAACCGCTTTTCCTGCTAAATCTGTTGCGCCATAATTTGCTGGGAAGGTCACATCACAATCTATTACATCTCCTACTTGAGCACCAAGAAGTCCTGCTGTAAATCCTTCAATATAGGAAGAACCGCCGCCAGCAGAACAGTTACCAGAAACATCAATATCCTGATCTGTAGCTGTACCGCCATCAAAAGCAACACCTTCTAATTTACCCACATAATCCACGTTTACAATATCACCTTCTGCAACAACTGTCTTCATCTCATCCGGCATATAAAATGGCTTATAATATTCAAACCACTCTAAAATGTAAGCATCCACATCTTCCTCTGTCACTTCATAATCCTTTGCTAATTCAATTGGAATCGCAGTATAATCCGGTAAAGTAACATAATCTGCATAATTAAAATCGTATTTACCCAAATCAACAGCCGGTGCAACTGTTCCTGTTGCATTCTCCGTACCTTCTGTCGATTCATTCTTAGAATCACCACAAGCTGCCATACTAAACACAGTTGTCATGCACAATAAAAGTGCCAATAATCTCTTTTTCATATTTCCCTCTCTACTTTCTAAAAACACTTAATTTGCAAAGCCCTATTAACATACCACAATTTTTCGTAAAAATAAAGGGATTTTAAGGGAGTTCACAATAAATTCACATTGATTTTTACGAGAATCAATGCTACAATCTATGGAGAATTGCATTTTAGGAGGTTTTTAACGTGACAACAGGACAAATTGTATTATTAGTATTCTTGGTAGTGACTATCGCTGCCATGATTGCATTATATTTTCTTGGTAAAAAAGCTCAGACTAGAAAAGAAGAACAGGACGCGCAGATGGCTGCCGTTGCACAAGTTGTTCCAATGCTTATTATCGACAAGAAGCGTATGAAGATTAAAGATTCCGGTCTTCCACAGGCAGTAATCGACCAGACACCAAAGATGATGCGTTGGTCAAAGCTTCCAATCGTAAAAGCGAAAGTTGGACCAAAGGTTATGACATTAATCGCAGATGAAGCTGTTTTTGACATGATTCCTTTGAAAAAAGAAGTAAAAGCTACTGTCAGCGGTATTTACATCACAAAAGTAACAGGTGTCCGTGGCGCTTTAGAGAAACCAGAGAAATTAACTTGGAGAGCTAAGTTAAAGAAAAAATATACTGAGTTAAGCAAAGAAACTGCTGAAGCACCAAAAGCAAACAGCAAAAAGAAAAAATAATACATAAGAACAACAAGAGCCCTCGCCAAAAAGGCGGGGGCTTTTCTATTTTCAATCTCTCTTATGAATTTCCTATAATTGAAATGATTCTTTATTCTTCATCCCATATTCCAAAAATCTCATTCATATCACACTTTAGAACATCACACAATCCAAGCAGACAAGATACGGTCAGATTCTGCGTTCCCTTCTCAATTCTATTATACGAATAGATTGAGATATCCACACCTCTTAACTGCAATTGTTTTACAACATCCGTCTGTTTGATTTTCTGTGCTTCTCTAATTTTCCGAATAGAACTTCCTATGTTCTTATCCTTGACCTGAATCACTTTAAACTCTGTATGCTTTCTCTTCATTTTATACACCTCGTGCAATAATTCTATGTGATTTACACTTTTATCTATTGCGTTCTGGTGCAATTTGAGTTAGGATTTTATTAGACGATTGTAGAAATTTTTCTTATAAAATACGGGTACCTAAATGAATATGATTTTAAAACTATTCCTCATCCTATACGGCATAGGATGGCTTTACATCCTAAAAAAATGCTTTCTCTGGCTTATTCTCTATAAAAAATGCCGCCACATACGAAGCTGTAAAAAAGATGACTGTCCTATCCGTTACTCCTGTCGACGTACCGCCTATAGTGATGCCGAAAAAAAAGCCATACGTGAAAAAATCAACCATCTTAACTAAAAAAGCCTTTAAACCTTGACATATCATCATTGGTTTAAAGGCTCTTCCTTACTATTTTATAATTTAAAATCTCTTGCTTCTTTTGACTTCACATCCACCGTGATATGGCAGTCAGCCACATGCTCATAATTAATCTCGAGTCCATACTGAACTTTCACATTAATATCCATTTCACTTTCTACAACCTGAATATCCTTGGCATCAATGCCGATTAAAAGATTCCCAAACGGCGTATAATAATATGAAACATTCTTCTTATCCTGCTCAAACACCATATGTACGGTAGCAGGTCCTTTTCTCGTCACTTCCATGGAATCTTCACTGATTTTGATTACATTTTTCGTAACCTCTGTCGTTCCTTCCATCACCTCATCATATAATACATAGTGTTTGCCATTTTTTTTATAATAAGTTCCTGAAGTAATCACTTCTACAGAATCACTGTCTTCTTCTCCTGCGAACTGTAATCCGCTGACTTTTACAAGTACATCTTTTGTCATATAAGTCTCTTAATACTCCTTGATTTTACATTCCAGTAACTATTCAGTACCTGCGTTTTATGAAAACTGCCTTGACTCTCAATAGTTACACATTCTGTATGATATATTAACCGCTTTCCGTCAATTCCGCAAGTTTTTCTTTAACGAAACCATTCTAAAAACCAAAGACGAATCTCATAATCACCCGAATTTAAAACTGCCTGATACTCCTCTTCATCTAATACGGCACGTAAAGATTCTTCTGCTTTTTCATCCACCACCTCATACATACTATTTTCAAAGCACATATTCGGATACATCACGCACCACCAGTTCTGCCCGTTTCCATCGCCTATCGTGACTCTAAGTGCATCATAATTCCCAGCAGGAAATGTATACGTCCCATATGTCTTTACCGGGAATTCACATTCCGTCAATTCCGCATGAATCTCATAAGAATAACCTGCTTCTTTTACTACCTCTCCCACAATCTCTTCAATGACCGGTATCTGCTCTGTCACCATCTTTTGGCAGTCTTCTTTTGATTCGGTCATTTTCATATACTCCTGCATATAGCCTCCGATTGCGTCCCTTACTTCTAACTTCAACTGTTGGTCTTCTACACTGTCACTATTGGCTAGTACATGAAAACGCAACACCTTTTCCGCCAGCTGCTGCTGTAAATAACACTGCTTGCCACACCATACTCCGGTAGTCAGCACTGTTAGTAAAAATATTCCACTTATTATGTATTTGGTAATCTGTTTCATTCCTGTCACGCTCCATCCTTTTTCTTATAAAAACAGTATTACCAAACTTTTCCATCTCTAATCAATCCAGTCTATCTCTACTTCAAAAATAATTTCGATATCTTTCTCATAAAAATCCGGAGATTGCATGTAATAAAAATACCATTCCCGCTCATTTCCTAATTTCTTGAAACTATTTGTGATGTCGATTCCCCGTTCTAATGCTTTGGCTGCCTTTGCTCTCATATACATCTCTGCCTGTTCTTGTAGCCAGTCTCTTGTCTCCTTCTCATCCACTGCATACCTCTGCTGAATTATCTCTCCGTCACAATCTATTGCTACTACCACCTGCTGTTTTAATAGGCCGTTACTTTCTCTTTTTTGTTCAAATGTTATCTGATTATTAGAATCCGATAGCCTTACATAATTATTTACCCCCAGCTGTAAAACATATTCTTCCAACTGATTTGCAATAAAAAAAGATAACAATGCCACATCACTCTCTGCCTGTCCGATGGCATTGCCGCGTTTATATACCTCATAGCCAGTCACCTCTGGTTTCTCTCCTATCAAAGAAACAGTAGGAATAAACAGTGTTTCCCTATGATTTTCCTTTTCTTGATATAACATACCAATCGTAGGATACGTCTCCTTTTTTACCGTATCTCCATGCTCTAATAATTCCTCCAGATAATCCCCCAATGTTTTCTCAAGATTCGCTTCTGCATCTTTTAATTCCTGTAATACGTCTGTTGTTACTACGTAGGCATTTAGCGGTACATTTTTATCCTCTTTTAGAAGTGCTAACATCCCTGCCATTGCTTCTTCATCTTCCAAAAATCTCCGTTCTACTAATATGACTTTTAAATGATTATAATCTACTTTTTTCGTTCCTTCCTGCAAACCATTCAGCCACTCTTTTGTAAAGTCCGCCTCCGCTGCTACTGCGAGTATGGTTGGGAACTCTCTGTTTTCCAGTTCTGCTTCCGCACAACCGCTTAACAATGCCAAACCAAACATTACAACGGTTAGCAGCCACTTTTTTACCAATACGTTATTTACGCTCACTTTGCTCCTCTTCTTTTCTACCACTTTTTTTACTCCGTTTCCCCTTCACTTTTACCTTGTTGAACACGTAAAAGGCAGGATAAAAGCACTGGAATCACTACTACAAATGGCATACCCACATATAAAAAGAAACGCTCATACAACTGTTTAAACGTCTCAGAATGGTAAAACCCATTTGCCAATAAATAGACTATCACTATTTCTCCTAACACCCACCATCTCGCACTGTATTTTTCAAACTTCCACAGTCTCCCAGCAAAAAATACAAGACTGTTTATCAGTGCATATAGTGTAAAAAACCAGATACCAAACATAAAGGCATCCGCCCTTTTAAAAAAGCCCCCCGTCATCTGAATCCGGCTCATCATCGTTACTACTGGATAATCCAATGTCGCAAGTGCCTTATCTCCAAACATCCCCAGCAAAATCAGATACAGTGCCGCTAAGAGTAATCCGGTCCAAGTCAACGCCCTTTTTGCAGAATGGTACACCTGCGCTTTTCCGGTGACGAATTCTGAAAAAAATGGCACTAAACATAATATCGATATACATAAAAACACTTGATACCCACCACGAATCACTGCTCCCATCCCTTCTGATAACACTGGCATCCAATAGTCTGCATCCACGGCAGGCACTGCCAAAAGCATCATAATACCAAGCGGAACCAATAGAATCCAAAACAAGATTTCATAGACTCTTGCTCGTCCTTCAATCCCGCCTGCCACACCATAATTCACCAGTATCATAATCAAAAATAAAATCAGTTCGAATTGTTTTTCCAGTAATTCCTTCGCTACAAGTTCTGCAAAAACAGACGTTACCCGTCCTGCCAGCAAAAGAAAATACAAGAAATATCCTGCCTTTATCAGATTTCCCAAAACACTTCCAAAAGTATTACAAAGCAACTGACTATAACTACCTTCCATCCGACACATCACACCTTTTAGCAACCGCAAATAAAGAAAGCCTGCTACTATCCCAAACGCAATCGAAAAAATCCCATCCTTTCCCGCTGTTTTTGCTAATGTAGCAGGAATCAGTAAAGCACTGTATCCTAATAAATCAAACAACAGAAGTCTTGCTGCCTGTCTCCCGGATATCTGATTATTTGTTGCAAACATCTTCCCCATCCTCCGTCTTAAATAAAAGCTTCGTCTGTTCTTTTTCATTTGCATAAATCGGTCGCTTTCTCAAAAAACGAAGTGGTACACGCCATAACACATCTCGCTCGTCCTGATAGTGATTTAAATCTGCACCCACGAACGGCGTCAGGTATGGATTCCCAAAACTATTCAAATGAGACAGATGAATCAATATCCCTAGCAGACCTGCTAAGATACCAAAATATCCTAACCACGCGCTCAATCCAATCAGCACAAATTTCAGTAACCGGAATGCCGTAGCAAATTCCTCGTTCGGAATAGCAAAAGAACATAACGCAGTAAATGCCACTACAATTACTACAATTGGACTTACCAGATTTGCTTCCACCGCTGCCTGGCCGATAATCAATCCTCCTACTATACCTATCGTACTTCCAATGCTGCCCGGAATCCGCACACCTGCTTCCCTTAGCAATTCAAATGCCAGTTCCATCAAAATCACTTCTACAACTGCAGGAAACGGTACTCCCGCTCTCGCCTCTGCAAATGACAACAGCAAAGATGTTGGCAGAATCTGTGTATGAAAATTCGTAACTGCCAGATAAAAGCCCGGCAATGTCATTGCAAAAAAAGATGCCACATAACGAATCATTCTGGCAAATGTCGCTATCTCCCACCGATTGTAGTAATCATCACTGGTTTTGATAAAAGAATTATAATCTGTAGGCAGAATTAGCCCCACCGGTGAATTATCGGACAAGACTACCACACGCCCCTCTAAAAGTGCCATACTAGCCCTGTCCACCCGTTCTGTCGTCTGAAACTGTGGAAACGGCGAATACCAATCTTTTTCCGCCAGCTGTTCTAAAATACCACTATCCAACACTCCATCTATTTCAAAACTATTTAATCGTTTTTCAATCTCTTGTATCAACTCTGGCTTTGCCAAATCCTCAATATACATCACATACACATTCGTATTAGAACGTACTCCGATTTTCAATTGTTTTGCCTTTACTTTCGGCGAACGGATTCTCCTGCGAATCAAAGCTGCATTCTGCTTTACCGATTCACACAGCCCCTCGTTCGAACCTCGCACCACTTTTTCCGAATCCGTTTCCGACACACCCATGGAGGGATATCCGCCATCCGGAATCTTTAATGCCTTATCAAATCCATCTACAAACAGAATCGTTTCCCCTGTCAGGACACCATCAATCGCCTCTTCTATCGTTGCAAAAAAAGTTGCATCCGGTATCGCAAGAGCATTGTTATTCAAACAGGATACAATCTCTTGCCTACTTTTTTCATTCAAAAAACGAAGAGTCTGTCCTAGCACCGATGTCCCTGTATCCACCGCCACTTCAATATAGATTAGGTACGCCTCCACATCCTGATTAACGCCTAACATCATCGGTTTTTTCTTTAAATCTGCGCAATCTTTAAATGCCTCTTCCATCAGGTACATATTCGGTTTTAGCTGCATAGAAATCTTTGTTTTAGCCATAATGATGACACCTCCTATGAATGAAAAAAAGGATAGGCTTTTGCCTATCCCTTAGTATCTCTTATTCTATACTTTTTATTCCTGATTCTGAATCATCGTCTTAACTGCTACCGCCTGATTCTCCACGTGTCTGCGCATGCTATCTGTTACCAGATTCTTATTTTTCTCTACAAATCCCTGCACCATTTCCCGGTGCTCCTGCTGCAGAACCGGATAATTTTTCTCATCTTTTAAATACTCCACACGATAACGATACATCTGTTCTCGTAAATTATTCAAAATATTCACAAGCTTTGGATTCCTTGTTGCCTGATAAATAATATCATGAAATACCATGTCGGTATCTGCAATCTGTTTGATATCTTTTGTAGCAGTTGCCTTTTCAAACGCGACCATCGCCTGCTTTAAAGATTCTAATTCCTCATCCGTCATACATTCACAGGCAATACTTGCGGCAAGTTCGTCTAATGCTTCTCTTACCTGCAGAACATCCTGCATATCCTTTTCGGTCATCTTCGCTACTTCCGCACCTCTTCGCGGAATCGTAACCGCTAAACCTTCCTGTTCTAGCATACGAATCGCTTCGCGAATCGGAGTCCTGCTCACACCAAGCTTTGCTGCAAGCTGAAGTTCCATCAAACGCTCGCCTGGTTTTAATTCGCCCTTTAATATCGCTCCACGCAACGTCTGAAACACCACATCACGCAATGGCAGATATGAATCCATCTTCAGGGTTAAATCATCTGTCATTTACTTCATTTCTCCTATCTTCATACCTCTTTTTCTTGATAACGCTATTATATATTATCTTGCTGTATTGTATATCGTAGTCAGATATACCTGTTTTGCAAGATCCGTCTTCTTTATTGCTTCATATGCAGCTTCTGCGGTCTTCTCATCCTCAAACAAACCAAATACAGTAGGGCCACTTCCGCTCATCATTGCACCTACCGCACCATGATTCATCATATGCTCCTTGATATCTGCAATGATTGGGTATGCCGGAATCGTTACAGATTCTAAAACATTTCCCATATGTGCCGCGATGCTGTGTAAATCCTTCGCTTTGATATCTGCAATCAACTGCTGCATATCCGGATGTGTTACTGTATCCAGCTTCAAATTCTCATACACAAATTTAGTCGATACATTAATCGCCGGTTTTGCAATCAAAATCGGGCATTTTACCATTGGTGGCAACTGAGTCAGTTTCTCACCAATCCCCTCTGCTAATGCGGTTCCTCGCATAATACAATACGGCACATCTGCACCGATTTTTACGCCACGTGTCATTAACTGTTCTGTAGTCAAACCCAAATCAAAGATTTTATTCATACCATATAAAACAGCTGCAGCATCGGTACTTCCACCTGCCATACCGGCTGCCACCGGAATACGCTTCTGTAAATTCACATGGATACCATCTTTGATACCGAATTCATCACATAATAATTTTGCAGCTTTATATACCAAATTATTCTCATTTGTCGGTAAAAAAGCCAAATTCGTCTCCATCGTAATCTCACCGGACTGATTCTTCGCAATATCCAAACGGTCATATAAATGAATCGTCTGCATCACCATACATACTTCATGATAACCATCTTCACGTCTTCTAAGTACATCCAGTCCTAAATTGATTTTTGCTAATGCTTTTACAGAAATATCGTTCATAGTTCCCACCCAAATCATTTTCATTGTTCTTTTTTGTTTTTTGTATACAATATTTATCTTAACATTTATTTAGAAAACGGTCAACCCAAACAACAACTTGTATTTTCCCTATTAAGACTCCTTTGTATTCTGCCGATATACAAAGTAAGAAACTATATTGATTGTGTAACCCATGGATTGGGGCGAAAGGATTAGGTGGTCATATGGATATGAACGCAATTAACAAAGTAACTACTCCTGCTTCTACAACAGTTACAGC
>JAFYQA010000084.1 GCA_017547315.1 Roseburia sp.
CGACGGTATCATCACATGGGAGTTAGTAGTAGAACGTTTTAACTCAGACCTTGCAAATATCTTAGGTAACCTTGTAAATCGTACAATTTCAATGAGCAACAAGTACTTCGGTGGAGTGGTTAAGAGCACTGGCGTAACAGATGAATTCGATGCTGATTTGAAAGCGGTTGTAACAGGTACAAGAGCAAAAGTAGAAGAGAAGATGGCAAAACTTCGTGTGGCAGATGCGATTTCAGCAGTATTCGATTTGTTCAGACGTTGTAATAAATACATTGACGAGACAACACCATGGGTACTTGCAAAAGATGAAGCAAGCCAGGATCGTCTTGCAGAAGTATTATATAATTTAACTGAGTCTATCACAATTGGTGCAAGCTTACTTCACAGTTTCTTACCAGAAACAGCAGAACGTATTGTGGCACAGCTTAATACAAACTTACGCGAATTTGACGATTTAGAGAAATTTGGTTTATACGAAAGCGGAACAAAGGTTACTGAAACACCAGAAATCTTATTTGCACGTTTAGATGTAAAAGAGATTATGCCAAAAGTAGAAGCTATTCAGGCTGCTCAGAAAGCAGAATTTGAAGCAGAGCAGAAGAGATTTGCTGGCGGTGAGACAGTGAATACAGATGTGCAGGCTGCAGAAGTAGAAACAGTTATCGATATCGAAGCAAAAGAAGAAATCTCTTATGAAGATTTCATGAAGATGCAGTTCCAGGTAGGTGAAGTCATCGCTTGTGAAGCAGTAGCAAAATCAAAGAAACTTCTTTGTTCACAGGTTAAAATCGGAAGCCAGGTAAAACAGATTGTTTCCGGTATCCGTAAAGATTACTCACCTGAAGAAATGGTGGGCAAAAAAGTTATGGTTTTAGTAAACTTAAAACCAGCAAAATTAGCAGGTGTTCTTTCAGAAGGTATGTTACTTTGCGCTGAAGATGAAAACGGCGAATTGTCACTTATGGTACCTGAAAAGAAGATGCCAAGCGGTGCTGAGATTGCATAATGATGTAGAAAAGTAAAAAGAAGAATATTGACGGATACAAGATTGCTTGTAAGACGTTAATATTCTTCTTTTTTATTCTAAGGTAAAGAGTTTGCTGCATTAAAGTGTAGGAAATGAATTGAAAATGTGGGAGGCTATAACAGCCGAGCGAGTTCTAACGCATCTCCCCAGTAACGTTTTGGAATATTCCGTGCTTGTAATTGTGGATTGATACGTGCTGTGATAGCTACACTGTCAAAAAATGCCAGCCATAAATCACGGAATTGCTGTTCCCCTTCGGAATAGTTGTGGATGATATCCTGATTTAAATCAGACGCATCTACTAACATATAGTTTTTTCCAGCACGATGTACAGCGGCGAGGTTGCGAGTCTCATCAAAAATCATAAAGTTTTCTTGCGGGAAACGGTCTGTAAAGTGCTCTGCTAGTATTGGCAAGGCATGATTTTTCGGGTGTATGGTAGAGAACAATACGCCATTTTTTAATTCTGAAAAACGTAAAAATCCCATCAAGTGATGTGCCTCCATATTGGTGGCGCGGGATAATGTGAAAACACGGTAGACACATGGCACTCCGAGGTAAAGCAAAACTTTCTCTGCTTCCGGTGAGCGTAGAGCAAGGACAAGTGTTTTATAAATGGCGTCTGCTTTGTCCATTTCTTTTTTGCAGGAAGGTTCACGCGATAGAGCGGCTTTTATAATTGCTTCGTAAAATTCACCACCGAGCTTCTCCCAAATGGTTCGGCTTACTTTTTGAGCTTTTTCTAGAGAGGTATCTACATGGATATATTCGCTGAAAAGTTCATAATTGTCCGGCTCGTAAGATACGAGGCGGATGCCGTCGTGAGATAAGTCTCCGTGTTGTATTTTAAAAGACCAGGCATCATAGACGCCGGTTAAAATCCCATCAAGGCTGTCTTCGCAGATGAAGATATACATAAATTCTCCTCCAATCCGGTATCAAATAAACTGATTTGCTGATAACCGCTTTCGCGGATTTCACGAGGGATTTGTGTTTTATCAGCAATTAGATTCTGGCAAATATAATTTTCTTCTAACTTAGTAGGATACATCATTTTGCCGGAACAGGTTATAAAATAAAGGGCGCGTTTTAAGACGACGCCAATTTTTTTTAAATCGTTAAAATCTAAGTGACCATTACGGCGTGCTTTTACAATGCGTTGTGCCGATTTCACACCAATGCCTGGAACGCGCAGTAATGTGTGATAGTCTGCAGTATGAACTTCTACCGGAAAGTATTCTAGATGTCGGATGGCCCAGTCACATTTGGGATCTAAAAAGATGTTAAAATCCGGACGGTCTTCCGATAGCAATTCATTTGCTTTAAAATCGTAAAAACGTAGTAGCCAGTCCGCCTGATAAAGGCGGTGTTCTCGTAAAAGTGATGGTCCGCCGACGGTTGCAGGAAGATTCGAATCTTGTGTTACGTTTACGAATGCAGAGTAAAAAACACGCTTTAATTCAAATTTATCATAGAGACTTTCGGCGACACTGATAATCTGATAGTCGTTTTCAGGGGTGGCACCGATAATCATCTGAGTACTTTGGCCAGCAGGAACGAACTTAGGCGTTTTTCGATAAACCATGAGTTCGTTTTTATTTTGCGTGATACCATTTTGAATTTGCCTCATAGGTTTTAAAATGGTATGTCTAGATTTATGAGGGGCCAGCTTTTTTAAACTGTCCGCAGTAGGTAATTCCAAATTAATGCTCATTCTGTCAGCAAGGAATCCGGTTTTTTCTACCAGAATAGGGTCGGCACCGGGAATTGACTTTACATGAATGTATCCGTTAAAGTGGTGTTCTACACGAAGTTTATATAAGGTCTGATAGATAAGTTCCATGGTGTAATTCGGACTGACCATAATACCGGAACTAAGAAAAAGTCCTTCGATATAATTTCTGCGGTAAAATTCCATGGTTAATTCACAGACTTCATCTGGTGTAAAGGAAGCCCTTGGCACATCGGAATTGCAATTGTTCTGACAGTAGGTGCAATTAAAAATACATTCATTAGTAAACAATATTTTAAGAAGGGAAATACAACGTCCATCTGCTGAAAAAGAATGACAGATACCTGCTGCTACGGAATTCCCCATACCTTTGCCATTTCCCTTACGGTCAACTCCAGAAGAAGTGCAGCTAACATCATATTTAGCTGCATCTGAAAGAATAGCGAGTTTCTCCATAAGAGACATATTCTGTTGGATCTTCAAGAAAATTCCTCCCTTGTTCTAATCTATCAGTGCAGGATGGATTTGATGATAGAGGAAGATATAATTTCCAATATTACCTATTTCCCAAATTATAAATTGTGCTCAAATAACATCATGATTTCTTTTGCAGCGACGTCTACGTCATCTGTACGAACGACATAATCACAAAGAGATTCATTTTTAAGCTCATTTTCCATAGAAAGAAGCCTCCACTTCTTTTCATCGTTGCTTTTTTCTTTTTCGAGAATGGATGCAATCATATTTTCTCGGCTACGTCTACAGAAAATAATTAGAGTCGGATAAAGTCGTTTTAATGCCACGGCTCCGCAGATATCGGTCAGGATACTTACGTTTTCATGGGACGAAATATGTTTTTCAATATCGGATTTGTCCATTCCATATTTCACACCGGCATAGACTGTTTTTGCAATAAAACCAGCATTGTCAAAGTCGTCTTCGGAAATATAGCGATGACCGGAGCTTATATTGGTGGTGTAAGAGTAGATACGTTTGGCAAATCGATTCTCTTCTAATGCAACAGCAAGTTCCCCTTTATTGGAACCGGAAGGTCCAACAAGAGCGATGACAGACGGAATCGAAGGAACCTTTTTGTCTTCGACTAAAGAGGATTTAATTTGCTCAACAAGTTGAAAAAACTCCTCGAAATTATTCACGGATAACATGCCGGAAAGCGCTTGATTCCATGGCTGACGAAACAATACCGGAAAACGGGCTACAGATTTTAAAATATTGTTTGGCCCGTCATCAAGTGTGATGTCGAATTGCACCAATGATTTGTTAGAACCCATAATAATGTTACTTTCCGGAAAATCAGGAAAGGCCTCTTTAATTTGAGCTGCACGAATACCCATAAATCTAGGTGCTACGGCAGTAATAATGTAGACGTCACCTTTTTGAGAAAGGCGGTGTATAAAAGATTTGGCTTCTTCGGAGACGCGCTGACGCAGAAGGACACGTTCGTCTCCGTAGTATTTACTTACAATTTCGATTTTGTCATTGCCAGAATATCCCCAATTACGAATGTCGGAAGGCTTTGCGTCAAGCCCCGGGTGTTCTTCATTCGCCAATTCGCAGGCTACTGGGACAAAAGGTGCTAATACATCATCAAAATCTATTCCATAGGTCAACATAGTGTAGTCCTCCTGTTTATGTGTAGGGTGAAAAAGAGCACGCGTTGCAAATTTGCTAAAACACAGGAACGGGTGTTCGATATCAATATAACATAAACGAAAAAAATTTACAATACCAATCCGAATATTTGTTCGAAAGGTGAGTCGCGGAATATTTTTATTAAAGCGTGGATAAGTGTCAAACCTTGATAAAAAGGGTGACACCATTAGAGATTTATGCTATAAATAATCATAGTAAAATTTTCTATAAAATCGGTAATAGGAGAAATTCCTTGCACCGGGACATGACAGGAGAACTATGGAAGAATTAAAAAAAGTAATCGGTCAAATTGTTGCATCAACCATCACAAAAATGATTATCAGCAAGCCGGTCACGAAAAACATCGAATATAAAAAAATTATAATTGAACGTAAAAAGGAGTATTTCCAGGCTGCGAAATATACGGAAAAGCAGGTTTTTCACGATAATGTAATGCCGGAAGACTTGGAAAAATATTTACAGGAAACCATTGCAGTGGCTTATTTACAAGTAAATGCATGGGATGTTGAGAAAGAGCATATTTTATTGATTTCAAAAAAAGGAAAAGTGACCTATAAGACTAAGAAATCAGCGAATGTTCAAGGGACAAATGCGAAAGTAGAAAATGGACAGGCGAACGTGCAAGGTGTGGCAGAAGGTCAGTGTGCCGATATAGCTTATACTTCCCACAATCGCAAGAAGAACTACATTTTAGAAGAAGGTCAAGTGATTCCCCCATTAGTAGATATGGGTGTTTTTACTAAGGAAGGTAAAGTAGTAAAGTCCATGTATGATAAGTTTCGTCAGATTAATCGTTTTATCGAAATGATTGACGATGGCGTTCGTGAC
>JAFYQA010000085.1 GCA_017547315.1 Roseburia sp.
GTGCGAAACCCTACTCCTTCAATATCATCTGCTAATCGGTATGGGTTCTCTTTTAAAATTCCATATACTTCCTGCCCGTACTTGTTGTATATTTTCACAGCCAGATTCATGGTAATACCATACTGTTGTAAAAAAATCATTGCCTGACGTAAATCACGTTTTTCATTTACCTGTGATGCAATCTCCATAGCCTTTCGTTCACTAATGCCTTTTATCTCAGCCAAACGCTCCGGCTCCTCTTCTATAATACGAAAGGTATCATCTTTAAATCTTCGCACAATTCTAGCAGCCAATGCAAGTCCAATCCCTTTAATCGCTCCAGATCCAAGATATCGTTCGATTGCTTCTTCATCTTCCGGTGCACGCTCTTCAAAACTCTCCACCTTAAGCTGCCTGCCATAAGTAGCATGCTCCATATATTCTCCTGTAACTTCAATATTTTCTCCCTCAGCAATAGAGGAAAAAATACCCACACAAGTTACTTCCAATTCTTTTCCCACTAAGTTTAGTACCGTATAACCATTTTCTGTATTGCGATATACGATGTGGTCTACATATCCCACAATTTTTTCCATACTTCTTCTCCGCTTAAAATCCCAAAATGAAAATGGGGCAATTCGCAAATCTGCGCTGCCCCTTTTACTCTTATTCCAAACCGTAATTACGTTTCATTTGTTCATACAATTGCTGAACAAAGCTATTACCTGTCTGATCTAACATTGTATCCGAAATCTCTTCAATCACGCCATCCATATGAAAATCTGTCAGTGTTGACATGGACGCATCTTCCTCTTCATCCTTCAATGTCATATTTTCTTTTATTTCTTTAATCACTTCTTCGATAAAGTAAGACGAAAAATCTTTACAAACTTCCATAAGTTCATCTTCACTTGATGTTTTATTCACACCATTAATTGTATTCTGCACTTTATCTGCATTAAAATTATTCGTTGCACTATTTATATTCAACATAGATGCATCTAATGAAATACTCATACTATCCTCACATTCCACTACATCTGCAGTTTTATCAAATTCGTTCCTTCACTAACGTCTCAGATTATTTGCCTGTTCTAGCATCTCATCTGATGTAGTAATTGCTTTTGAATTCAACTGATATGCTCTCTGTGCCACAATCAAGTTAACCATCTCATCCGCAACCTGCACATTAGAACCTTCTAAGTAGCCCTGAACAATTTTACTTGGAATTAATCCTGCTACATTCGCCTCGTTTAACGGTGCTCCAGATGCATCTGTAACAGAATACAAAGACCCTGCCTCTCTCTCTAAACCGCTAGGATTATTAAACTGAAAAAGGCCAAACTGCTGATTCAAATTCACAAATGCACCTTCATCATTCATATATCCAATCTGACCATTTTCAGTAACAACAGCATTTTCTGATGTAATTCCTGCCGGAAGCGCAATTGGATTACCATTCGTATCCAAAACCGGACAACCATCTGATGACGCAAGCGTTACACCAGTAGGTCCAATTCCCCAACTAAAACTTCCGTTTCTTGTATAATATGTCTGTCCATCAGCACCTCTCACAGCAAAAAAGCCCGCACCACTAATTGCAAAATCTGACATGCTTTCACTCGCCTGTAATGGTCCCTGTGTAAAAATCGCTGTATTCGCAGCAATTCTCGTACCAAGACCAACCTGTGCTCCAATTGGTTTCTGTTCACCATTTGCAGTTGTAGTTCTTGTCTGAATTGTTTGATATAATAATGATTTAAACTCAGCTTTCTGTGTCTTATATCCAACCGTATTTACATTCGATAAGTTATTCGAAATATTATCAACGTTTGTCTGCTGCGCACGCATACCTGTCGCCGCAGTATAAAGTGATCTCATCATAAGTGTATCATCCTTCCACACAGTCTCCCTATGAAGACCATACTAAATTTACTGTACTCTTCCAACCTGATTTACTGCTTTATCTAATGTTTGGTCTATAGAATTCACTACTTTCTGTCCCGCCTGATAAGCTCTAGAAATTGTAATCATATTAACCATCTCAGAAACCACGTTTACGTTTGATGCTTCTAAACATCCTTGGTCAATAACCGCATCCGTTTCTATTAATTCTGCTCCATCAACCGCATCATATAGATTCTCACCAAACTTTGCAATATAATTATAATCCGCAAAATCTGCCAGACCGATATTCCCTACCAAAACATCATTCTGATAAATACTGCCATCTGCAGTTACATTAATCGGAAGATTTGGATTCACTTGAATACGTGCATTCGGATCTGAATTCGATGCACCATTCTGGTTCAACACGAAATCTCCATCTTTTGTCACTAAATACCCTTGTGTATTAACAACAAACGCACCATCTCGCGTATATTTTACACTAGTATTCCCTGCTTTATCTGTATATGAAATTGCAAAAAAACCATTCCCGTTAATAGCAAAATCTGTCTGATTATCCGTCACCTTATAATTACCCTGGCTATAATCAGTGTAAGTCTCACCAATATGAACGCCCATACTCATCGTTCCGAGATTCTTCCGCATTCCAAAATGTGAAGTATCTTTAATACGAATCGCAAGTTCATCCGCAAATGTCTGAGATGTTGTACCTTCCTTTTTATAACCATTGGTATCTGCATTCGCAAGGTTATTGGATAATACATCTAATCGTTTTTGTTCATTTACCATACCGGTATATGCTGTATATAACCCCTTTACCATTCACCTGCTCCTTTGTATTGTCACTTAACGCAACACATTTATAATTATATATCGGCAAATCAAAAAAAAGATTTAGACTTCATCACGTTTTCCAGCTAAAAATTCTACATATTTACCTGTACCTACTGCAACACAAGTCATAGGTTCATCCGCTGTCATCGTATTAATACCTGTTCTATCTTCGATTAATTCCTCTAATCCACGTAACAACGCGCCACCACCTGTTAAAACAATACCACGATCTGCAACGTCTGCCGCCAATTCAGGTGGTGTTTTCTCTAAAACAGAATGTACCGCTTCTACAATCTGAAGTGTAGCCTCACGTAAAGCTTCTTCTGTCTCTTCTGAAGTAACTGTAACTGTCTTTGGAAGACCAGTTACAAGGTTACGTCCACGAACATCCATTGTCTCAACCTGTGCCAATGGGAAACATGTACCGATTTTAATCTTGATATCTTCGGCTGTACGTTCACCAATCAATAAATTATGTTTCTTTCTCATGTATCGAACAATAGCTTCATCAAAGTCATCGCCCGCAATTTTGATAGAAGTACTTACTACAGAACCGCCTAAAGAAATAACCGCGATATCTGCTGTACCACCACCGATATCTACAATCATGTTACCGCATGGTCTAGAAATATCAATACCTGCACCAATAGCCGCTGCGATTGGTTCCTCAATAATAGAAACCTCTCTTGCCCCTGCCTGGTAAGTAGCATCTTCTACTGCCTTCTTTTCAACTTCTGTTACACCACTTGGTACACATACGCTAATACGAGGCTTACGGAAAGTTCTCTTACCTAATGCTTTCTGAATAAAATATTTAATCATTTTCTCCGTAACGGTGTAATCTGAAATAACGCCCTGACGAAGTGGTCTTACTGCTACGATATTACCTGGTGTTCTACCAAGCATTAATCTCGCTTCCTCACCAATCGCTTTAATCTTATTGGTATCACGGTCAAACGCTACTACTGAAGGCTCTTTTAATACAACGCCTTTTCCTTTAATGTAAACTAATATACTGGCTGTACCTAAGTCAATTCCGATATCTGTACCTAACATACTAATTTGCTCCTTTCCTACTTCTCGCTTTACTATTCACTCCGCTCTCAGTAACAATTGATTCCTGTATAAAAATTCACTACACGAAACAGAAATCTACTCTTGAATCATATTCTTACGAAGCGCAACCTTTTCGTTTCTATAGAATATCCCTGCCTATAGGCATAAAGATACATTTAATCATATTTTTACTTATACTACTTTATTATATACAAAAAGTTCCGTTTTTGAAAGCATTTTTTACCATAAAGTCTCTTTCTTGGCAAAAAGTAAGAATTTCTTAATAGTTTACTTCTGTTTTAGGTATTTTTTCACATACTGCCCCGTGTAAGACTGCTTATTTTCTGCCACTTCCTCCGGCGTTCCACAAGCTACAACCGTTCCGCCACCATCGCCACCTTCTGGTCCCATGTCTATAATATAATCAGCTGTCTTGATTACATCCAAGTTGTGTTCAATAACCACAACTGTATTACCACCTTCTGCCAATCGATGTAAAATCTCCGTCAGCTTATGCACATCTGCAAAGTGCAAACCAGTCGTCGGCTCATCCAAAATATAGATTGTCTTACCAGTGCTTTTACGGCTAAGTTCTGTCGCAAGTTTCACTCGCTGCGCCTCACCACCCGACAATTCAGTAGAAGGCTGTCCCAATTTTACATAAGACAATCCTACATCATACAGTGTTTTTATTTTTCGATGGATTGTTGGCACATTTTTAAAGAACTCTACAGCCTCTTCTACTGTCATATTCAAAACATCGTATATACTCTTACCTTTATATTTTACTTCCAAAGTTTCTCTGTTATAACGACGCCCTTCGCAAACCTCACATGGCACATAGACATCCGGTAAAAAGTGCATTTCGATCTTAATAATACCGTCACCGGAACAGGCTTCACAACGGCCGCCTTTTACATTAAAACTAAAACGACCCTTTTTATATCCACGCTCTTTCGCATCCGGAGTACCTGCAAACAAATCGCGAATCCTATCGAATACGCCTGTATAAGTCGCAGGATTTGAA
>JAFYQA010000086.1 GCA_017547315.1 Roseburia sp.
ATCACCAAAACGGTCGATTAACTCTTCTAACATTTCATCGATTTCTTCTTCCGTTTCTAGACTGGCAATACGCTTGTAAATATCCAGTTTTTGATATTCGTTCGGAATATAAGTCATTGGAATATAAGCATCAATTTCCACGTCGATAAAGGTATCAAAACTTGCTTCTGTGACAATACCTTTTGCTTCCTTTACCGCCTCATTTAACATCTTACAGTACAAGTCATAACCGATGGCTTCCATGTGCCCATGCTGCTCAGCGCCAAGCAGATTACCGGCACCTCGGATTTCAAGGTCTCGCATGGCAATCTTAAATCCACTGCCAAGTTCCGTATATTCTTTAATAGCCGCTAAACGTTTCTCTGCGATTTCTTTTAACATCTTATCACGCTTATACATTAAGAATGCATAAGCAGTTCTGTTCGAACGCCCTACACGTCCACGCAACTGATACAACTGAGAAAGTCCCATATTATCTGCATCATGAATAATCATTGTGTTTACATTAGAAATATCAAGTCCCGTCTCGATAATCGTCGTAGAAACCAATACATCAATCTCACCATTGATGAACTTATACATAATGTTTTCCAGTTCCGTTTCCTTCATCTGACCATGCGCAAAGGCAACGTTTGCCTCCGGCAGCATCTTTGAAATCTTCGTCGCCACATCCCCGATTTCTTTTACACGGTTATAAACATAATATGCCTGACCGCCACGGGCTAATTCTCTAGATATCGCCTCTCGCACCAGTTCCTCATTATACTCCATAACATAAGTCTGAATCGGAAGTCGGTCCATTGGTGGCTCTTCCAATACACTCATATCACGAATACCAATTAAACTCATGTGAAGTGTTCTTGGAATCGGTGTCGCTGTTAAAGTCAATACATCAATATTATTTTTTAACTGTTTGATTTTCTCTTTGTGAGTTACACCAAAGCGCTGTTCCTCATCTACCATAAGAAGGCCTAAGTCTTTGAACACTACGTCTTTTGATAAAAGGCGGTGGGTTCCAATGATGATATCCACCTGACCTTTTTTCAAATTTTCTAAGGCTCTCTTCTGTTCAGACGGACTACGAAAACGACAAAGCAGTTCAATATTCACCGGAAAATCTTTCATTCTCTGTAAGAAATTGTTATAGTGCTGCTGCGCTAAAATCGTGGTCGGCACCAAAAATGCTACCTGCTTGCCATCCTGTACCGCCTTAAATGCTGCACGGATTGCAATCTCTGTCTTACCATAACCAACGTCACCACAGATGAGACGGTCCATGATTTTATCACTTTCCATATCGCGCTTAGTAGCTTCGATAGCAAGTTCCTGATCCTCTGTTTCTTCGAACGGGAACATCTCCTCAAACTCTCTTTGCCATACGGTATCCGGTCCATAGACAAAACCTTTCTGACTCTGTCGCGCCGCATAAAGTGCCACTAAATCCGATGCAATCTCTTTCACTGCTGTGCGAACTCTCGTCTTGGTTTTATTCCACTCCTGACCACCGAGTTTGTTTAATTTTGGTTTCTTTGCATCGGAACCAGCATACTTTTGGATGAGTTCCAACTGTGTCGCCAAAATATACAAATTGCCACTACCGGCATATTCGATTTTAATGTAATCTTTTTCCACACGGTCAACTACGATTTTCTCAAGGCCCCGGTAGATACCCAGACCATGATTTTCGTGTACCACATAATCGCCAATACTCAAATCCGTAAAGCTTGCTATCTTTTCACCCTCATAAGTACGATGGCGCTTTTTCTTCTTTTTTTCGCCTCCAAAAATATCACTTTCGGAGATAACGACAAACTTAATCATCGGATACTCATATCCTTTTTTGAGTTTGCCGTGTCCAGTCATAATCTCGCCCGGCTTCACCTCTCTGTCAAAATCTTCGGTGTAGAAAGCATTCAATCCTTCTTCCATCAAATCTTCTGCCAAACGTTTCGCTCTAGTCTTAGAACTTGAAAGCAAAACTGCACGATAACCGTTTTTCTTATATCTGGTCAAATCCTTTACCAAAAGTTCAAAACTATTATTATATGGATTGACTGTTTTACTCTCGATTGCAATGTGTTCTTTTATATCCAGGTAACTATTTTTCAAATCCAGTGCAACCAATGACACACATTTTCTCGCAGTAATTTTCGCCAGAATTTCTTTATACGAAAAAAGTTCTTTCATCTGTCCCGGCAGAATGTAGCCTTTTTCGAGACGCTGCTTCATGCTCTCTGAAAACTCTGTCTCCGTTGCTACACCACGTTCAATGGTACGCGCTGCTTCATCCAAAAAAACAATGGTATTCTCTTTATCAAAATAATCCAGCAAAGAGGCTCTCTCTTCACAAAAATAAGACAAGTACGCATCCAGACCCGCACTTACATGATACTCGATGGTCTGCTCTGCAAACTGTTCCGCAGTCGATAATGCACGGTGTGCTTCTTCCGTCTTCATCTCCTTACGAAGCTTCTCATGAACGTTTTTCGCCTCTGCTAAAATTCTATCCACACCGGCCTGACGCTCTTCTTTAGACAGCACCAATTCACAAGCCGGGTAAATGTGAATCTCATCTAAGTTCTCAATCGAACGCTGACTTTCCGGATCAAACGAACGAATCGAATCTATCTCATCGCCCCATAATTCCACACGGAACGGATTCTCTTCTGTCAGCGGGAAAATATCAATGATACCACCGCGTACCGAAAACTCTCCTCGCGTCTGGGCCTGATAATTTTTCTCATAGCCAAGTTCTACCAAACGCTTTACCAAATCATCTAAATCCACTTCTTCACCAGATTCTAATTTGATAACCTCTTTTACAAATCGTTCCGGCGCAGGCATCGGATTCATCAATCCATCAAAGGTCGTGATAATGGTACACTCCTCTTCCTCTGCAATCATTTTTAACGCATTGATTCGTTCTGCCGTCAATACGTTACCGCGAATATCAGACTGATAGAACAAAATATCCTTAGCAGGGTAATAAGCCGTTCTTTTATCAAAAAACAGGTACTCTTCATATAATTCCTTGGCCTTTTGCTCATGAAACGTAACAATGATTCGGTTCCCCTTACCACCTCTCATGCTATGAATCATATGTGGTTTTACAGCATCAATACACCCCGATATCTGAATCGGTCCAGTCGCTTTCTTTAGCGCATCATTTGCTTCTTCATATCCTTGCAATTCCTGCAACGGTGCAGTAAAACTTTTCATGATACTACCTGTCCTTTCTCTTTGTATTACTTCTCACCAACACAAGCTGTTAATTACTTTTCTCTGTGTTTTCCACTTCACGTTTCTTGCTATTGTAATCATTCATAGCCTTGTCCACATCATCCCATACCATAAGGGCACATGCATTCATAGCATCTCCAATCGCATCCTCTACATACTTACGATCTTCCTCACTAAAACGCCCCAGTACATAATCTGCCAAATCCCAGTTCTTCGGCTTCTCACCGACGCCTACTTTGATACGCAAAAATGTCTGTGTACCTGTCAATGCAATGATATTCTTGATACCATTGTGACCTCCAGCGCTTCCTTTTTTGCGAATGCGGATATTCCCAGGCGCAAGGCTGATATCATCATAAATGACAATCATCTCCGTCTCCGGGTCCATCTTATAATAATTCAATAATTCAACAACACTTTCACCACTAAGATTCATAAAAGTCTGAGGCTTCGCCAACACTACTTTTTGTCCTTCGATAGCACCTCGTCCACACAAAGCTTTGTGTTTCTTCTCTGTCACACTAATATTATATTTATCCGCCAAAGCATCTATCACATCGAAACCAATATTGTGTCTGGTTTTTTCATACTGCTTGGTCGGATTTCCAAGTCCTACAATTAAATACATTTTCTTTTCTCCATAAAAACATTATTCACAGTATCGTTATTATAATGGCAAATAAAAAAGCAAGCAAGAACATTTTTATTCTTGCTTGCTGGATGAACAGTCACTTTTATTCTTCTGCAACAACAGTTTCCTGATATTTTTCAAGAATCAGTTTCTGTATCTGCTCTCTTGTCTCGGAGTTGATAGGATGAGCAATGTCACGATATTCTCCGTCTGCTGCCTTTCTGCTAGGCATCGCAATAAATAATCCTTTTTCGCCTTCAATGACCTTGATATCATGAACTACGAATTCCTCGTCGATTGTAATCGAAACGACGGCTTTCATCTTCCCTTCTTTCTCTACTCGTCTGATTCTAACATCTGTAATCTGCATAAATGTATGCCCCTTTCATTTCTTCTCTGCTATACACCCTGCTGTCATACCCTGTTGTCGTTATCCTGTTGTTATTTATAGCACGTATCTGTGATTTTTTTCAGATACAATTTTAATGCCATTTTCTCCATGGTAGTAGGAATTGGCATTTAACGTACCGCGGCTTTCCACGATACAATTCTCAATATGTGTGTTGTCTCCTATATATACGTCATTCAAAATTATTGAGTTCTTAATCACACAGTTCTTACCAACGAATACCTTTTTAAATAAAATAGAATCTTCTACTTTACTATTGATAATGCATCCGCTCGAAACCAAACTGTTACGAACTTCTGAACCCGGATTATACTTTGCAGGTGGCAAATCATCCACTTTAGAATAAATCGCTGGCTCTTCTTTGAAGAAGAACTTTCTGACTTCCGGATTTAAGAAATCCATATTTGTTTTAAAATAAGAATCTACGGTCGCGATATTACTCCAGTACTCGTTCATCTTGTATCCGTACATACGCTTCATATTCTTATAACGAATCAAAATGTCAGTAACGAAATCATATCTGCCTTCTACTGCACTTCTCTCTAACATCTCTATTAACTGTCTTCGGCGTACTACATAGATACCGGTAGAAATCATGGTTGAATCCGTAACCATTGGTTTTTCTTCAAAATCTACAATTCGTGAATCCTCATCCATACGGATAACACCAAAACGATTCACATCTTCTCCATATCCCATATTTTTACAAACTACGGTTATGTCTGCTTTCTTTTCAACATGGTAATCTAATACCTTATTGAAATCCATCTTGTAAACACAGTCACCGCTACAAATAATAACGTATGGCTCATGGCTTCTCTTTAAGAAATCAATATTCTGATACATCGCATCTGCAGTTCCGCGATACCACCAACTATTATCTACGGTAACCGTTGGATTAAACACATACAATCCACCCTGTTTTCTACCAAAATCCCACCATTTAGAAGAACTCAAATGTTCATTCAAAGAACGGGCACTGTACTGTGTCAACACAGCCACTGTCTGCACATGAGAATTGCTCATATTACTAAGTGCAAAGTCGATACTTCTAAAACTACCTGCGATAGGCATTGCTGCAATCGCTCTTTTATTCGATAATTCCTGCATACGGCTGTTATTACCGCCAGCTAAAATAATACCTACTGCTTTCATTCTGCGTCACCTGCCTTAATAATTACTTCACCGCTAGGAAGTACTCCGTCCGGGTAATCATCCCTTGTCGTAAAACCGGAAATCGCAGTATTTTTTCCTACTGATACATTTGGAGGTATGTTAGAATCTTCTCCTACTACAACCAAACCAAACCCGTATACTTTTTCGTTATATTTATTTGGAACTTCTTCTCCGACACCTAAGGTTACATTATCACTAATCACGCTATTCTCAGCAATAATCGCACGGTCTATGGTAGTATTATTACCAATTGTAACACCTTTCATGATAATAGAATCTCTAACCACTGTTCCATGCCCGATCGTAACTCCGGCACCAATTACACAATTATAAACCTCACCGTATATCTCTGTTCCTTCTCCAATAATGCTTCGCTGCACTACTGACTCAGGCGCAAGATACTGCGGTTCAATAATATCACATTTGGTGTAAATCTTCCAATACTCTTCATATAAGTTAAATTCCGGAATCAAATCAATCAATTCCATGTTAGCTTCCCAATAAGAGCCTAATGTACCTACGTCCTTCCAGTATCCATTATACTCGTACGCAAAAAGACGTTGTCCGCGTTCATGACAATAAGGAATGATATGTTTACCAAAATCACAATTACTCTGGTCTTTCATTGCAATTAAAGCATCTTTTAATGCTTTAAAATTAAATATGTAAATACCCATAGAAGCCAGATTACTTCTTGGATTGGCAGGTTTTTCCTCAAAATCACTGATTTTCTTATTCTCATCTGCGATTACAATACCAAAACGCTTTGCTTCTTCTAATGGTACAGGCATCGTGGCAATCGTTACATCTGCATTATTTTCCTTATGGAAATCAAGCATCACTTCATAATCCATTTTATAAATATGATCACCGGATAAAATCAAAACGTATTCCGGGTTATACTGTTCCATATAAACCAAATTCTGATAAATAGCATTTGCCGTTCCCGTATACCACTCACTATTCTGACTCTTTTCATATGGCGGTAATACTGTTACACCACCATAGTTACGATCTAAATCCCATGGAATACCGATTCCAATATGCGTATTCAGACGTAATGGCTGATACTGTGTCAAAACCCCTACTGTATCGATACCAGAGTTAATACAGTTACTAAGCGGAAAATCTATAATGCGGTATTTCCCACCAAAGGCAACTGCCGGCTTTGCTACGGATGCTGTTAAGACACCAAGACGGCTACCCTGTCCCCCAGCCAGTAACATTGCGATCATCTCTTTTCTAACCATGTCACTCACCTCTCCTCATTTCCTGTTATCCACTTTTGTAGAGAATAACATTCACCTTACTAGGTATTATTTTAAGTATAACACATTGCTGAAAATGGCACAAGATTTTTCACAATTTAAACATATTTCACTTCCCAAATTCTGAATATATCGTTATAATTACCTATATAAATAAATATTTAGATTCAGATACTTTTTGCAGGAAAGGATGCATCGTTATGTATAAAATTAATTTCAATCAGCCAATACATGTCCATTTTATTGGAATTGGCGGTATCAGCATGAGTGGTCTTGCCGAAATCCTACAGGGTGAACACTTTACCATTTCCGGTTCCGACGCCAAAGAATCCGCACTCACGAAACATTTAGAAGAAAAAGGCATGCAGATTTTCTACGGCCAGACTGCCGCTAATATTATAGATGGCATTGAACTTGTCGTATACACTGCTGCTATTTCAGAAGATAATCCTGAGTTTGCCTGTGCAAAGGAAAAGGGCATTCCTATGTTAAGCCGTGCCGAACTTCTTGGACAGATTATGGATAATTACAGCCATTCTATTGCTGTTTCCGGAACTCACGGAAAAACTACTACCACTTCCATGATTAGCCAGATTTTATTATCTGCAAGCTGTGACCCTACTATCACAGTCGGTGGTATCTTAGAAGCCATTAACGGCAACCTGCGTGTAGGTTCCTCAGAATATTTTATTTCTGAAGCTTGTGAATATACCAATAGTTTTTTACATTTTTATCCAAAGTACAGCATTATTTTAAATGTTGAAGCAGAGCACCTTGACTTTTTCAAGGATTTAGAAGATGTTCGTAATTCATTCCATTCTTTTGCAGGTAATACCAAAGAAGATGGTGTCATTATTATCAATGGCGAAATTGAAAATTACGAAGCCATCGTTGCCGGTCTTCCTTCTAAAGTAATTACTTATGGTCTTACCGAAGGTTTTGACTATTATCCGGCTAATATTACTTTTAATGAAAAAGCATGTGCTTCTTATACAGTTATGTGCCATGGTGAACCGCTTATGGACGTTACTCTCGGCGTACCGGGCATGCATAACGTATCCAATTCCCTTGCAGCAATTGCATTATCCATGGAATTGAACTTAGAAAAAGAAGATGTACTGGCCGGACTTTTAGCATTCGGTGGTGCCAACCGTCGTTTCCAGTACAAGGGAACCAAAAATGGCGTTACCATCGTTGATGATTACGCACATCATCCGACAGAGATTCGTGCTACCTTAAATTCCGCTGCCAATTATCCACACGAACGCTTAGTACTGGTATTCCAGCCACATACCTATTCCCGTACAAAAGCTTTCCTTGATGAGTTTGCAGAAGTATTAAGTTCCGTAGATGTAGTGGTATTAGCAGACATTTACGCAGCACGTGAAAAGAATACCTATGGCATCTCTTCCGAAGACTTACTGAACAAATTAAAAGATTTCGGTACAGAATGCTATTATTTCCCAACTTTTGAAGAAATCGAAAACTTTTTAGAAAAAAAATGTATGAACGGTGACTTGTTGATAACTATGGGTGCCGGAGACGTAGTAAATATCGGAGAAAATCTTCTTTCTAAATAATTTATCCACATTATCCACATTTGGAATGTTGAAAACATCAACTTCCGAATGTGGATTTCTTTTGTTTACATAATTCTTTACCAAAATTTTCAAGGATTTCGCATTTTGCTTGATTTTTCGACATTCTTCTCATTTACATAAATTGCTTTCTGAAGTTTTCTACAAACTTATCCACATTATCCACAACTCCGCAAACCCTTGATTTTACTGGACTTTTGTAATTTTTTCTTCTTCTCTTTTTAAAACTCTTGTGCTATACTCAGTACACAAAGTTGCCGGTCTGTGCGTTTTATTGGCAGACTGACATTCTTTTTCTGTGTTTTAGAAAGGTGTAAGTTTCATGGCAAAAATTAATTTATATTCAGATAATAATAATACCTCTACCAGCGTCTCTAATATATTTATTGACGAATATATGTCAGGCGCCAATGGAGAGTTTGTTAAAATATATTTGTATTTGCTTCGTCAGCTGAATTCTTCTGAGGCAGATTTTTCTCTTTCAGAAATTGCAGACAAGTTTGAACATACCGAAAAAGACGTGAAACGTGCACTCTGTTACTGGGAGCGTATGCAGCTTTTGCACTTAGATTATGATACGAACGAGAATTTAATTGCTATCCGTCTGATGGATGCGCTTTCTAAGAGTAAAACCTCTGATACGGATATCGTATCTTCTGACGCTGCAGTGTCTACTCCTCAACCGACAACTGTTTCTAACGAAACACCCGCAGCAAAATCCTATTCAGCAGATGCTATCAAACAGTTTACTGAACAGGAAGCAGTAACCGAACTAGTCTTTATCGCAGAACAATATCTCGGTCGAACATTGACAGCTACGGATTTAAATGCTATCTTCTATTTTTATGACGAATTGAAGTTATCCGTAGAATTAATCGAATACTTAATTGAATACTGTGTATCAAACCGACATACTAGTATTCGATACATAGAAAAAGTAGCCCTTTCCTGGTACGAAAATGGTTATCAAACCATCGAACAGGTAAAACAAGCGAATGGACAATATAACCAGTTATACTCAGCCGTTATGAAATCGTTAGGTATTTCTGGCCGTAACCTTGTTTCTGCTGAGATTTCCTATATCGAAAAATGGAAAAATGAATTTGGTTTCTCCATAGAATTAATCCAGAAAGCTTGTGAAAAAACCATTCAAGCCATTCACGAGCCAAGTTTCGAATATACCGACCGCATTATAAGCAACTGGAAAGACCATCACATCTCCTCTTTAGAAGAGGTAAACAAAGCAGATGAGGAACACCAGAAACGCAAAAAAACGGCTACGCCGAATCCAAAAACGGTTACCAAAAATAAATTTACTACATTTGATCAGCGCAGTTATGATGACAACCGCCTGGAAAAAATGCTTTTAAATACTTCAACTCAGTAACATAAAGGAATTACTATTATGGCATTAACAAATTCACAATATGATGAAATACAACGTGGCTATGATGACAGACAATTGCATAACAAAGATCTCTTAGCCGCCCGCACAAAAGATGCCTATCAAAAGGTTCCTCAATTACAGCAGATTGAACATTCTATCGCAGAATGTTCCGTAATGTCTGCAAGGAAATTTTTCGATGGTGACGAAGCAGCTATTTCCAATTTAAAACAACAACTTGCTGCTCTGCGTGCACAAAAAACTAATTTATTAAAATCCAACGGTTATCCGGAAGATTATTTGCAGCCGATTTATACCTGCAAAGACTGCCGTGATACCGGTTTTATCGATGGAAAACACTGTCATTGCTTTACACAACAGGCAATTGACATGATATATACCCAGTCAAATATCAAAGATGTTTTACAATCAGAGAATTTTTCGACTTTTTCGTTCGACTACTACTCTGATATTGAAATAAATCCGAATACAGGTCTTACATCTTTAGACACTGCGAAAGCAGCTTATACAACCTGTCAGGATTTTGTAGAAAGCTTTAACGATTCTTTTTCAAACATTCTTTTCTATGGAGACACCGGAACCGGTAAAACATTCCTCTCTAACTGCGTAGCAAAAGAATTATTAGACAAAGGATATTCCGTTATCTACTTTACGGCTTTCCAATTATTTGATATATTAAGTAAGGGGATTTTTGACAAAGATAATAAAGCAATCGATGCACATCAGAACATTTTCGACTGCGATTTATTAATTATTGATGACCTCGGTACCGAATTAGTGAATTCTTTTACCACTTCACAGTTATTTCTGTGTTTAAATGAGAGAATTCTCCGTAAAAAGGCTACGATTATCTCTACGAATTTAAATCTCGGTCAAATAGCCGATATTTATTCTGAGCGTGTCCTTTCGCGTATTGCTGGTCACTATAAAATCATTAAAATGTTTGGCGATGATATCCGTATGAAAAAACGGGTACATTAATATATAACTACACATTAACATAAACACATGGAGGATCACCCAAATGCCAATTAACGAAAGAATTTTAGAAACCACACCTGACGGTATCCTTGGTCTTATTCCTTTGCAGAGCTGTAAAGAGCTTGGAGACAAAGTTGATGAGTACCTTGTTGAATGGAGAGAAAAAAGAGAACATGAGCATCAGAATGATGTAGCTTTCCAGGGCTATCGTCGCGACTCTTACATCATCAATACTTCTGTACCACGTTTCGGTACAGGTGAAGCCAAAGCAGTTATCAAAGAATCTGTTCGTGGTTACGATTTATATCTCTTAGTTGATATTACCAACTACAGTATTACTTATACAGTATCTGGTCATCAGAACCATATGTCTCCAGATGATCACTATGCTGATTTAAAACGTATCATTGCAGCCGCAGGCGGTAAAGCAAGACGTATTACAGCTATCATTCCATTCTTATATGAAAGCCGTCAGCACAAACGTACTTCACGTGAGTCATTAGACTGTGCTATCGCTTTACAGGAATTAACAGCTATGGGCGTTGATAATATTATTACTTTTGACGCACATGACCCTCGTGTACAGAATGCAATTCCTTTAAAAGGATTTGAAACTGTTCAGCCAGCATACCAGTTTATTAAAGGTATCTTGAATAATGTAGATGACTTAAAGATTGACAGCGATCACTTAATGATTATCAGCCCGGACGAAGGTGGTACAAACCGTGCCGTATACCTTGCAACTGTTCTTGGCGTTAATATGGGTATGTTCTATAAACGCCGTGACTACAGCCGTATCGTTGATGGACGTAATCCTATCGTTGCACATGAATTCTTAGGAACAGATGTAGAAGGCAAGGACGTTATCATCGTTGATGATATGATTTCTTCTGGCGAAAGTATGATTGACGTTGCTACAGAATTAAAGAGAAGAAAAGCAAACCGTATCTTCGTAGTTTCTACATTCGGTTTATTCACAAATGGTTTAGAGAAATTCGACAAAGCTGTAGAAGAAGGTACAATTTATCGTGTTGTTACAACAAACCTTACTTACCAGACACCAGAACTTCTCGCAAGAGATTACTACATCAGTTGTGATATGAGCAAATACATTGCTTACATCATTGATACTTTAAATCATGACTGCTCTATCAGCGATTTATTAAATCCATACGATAGAATTCAGAAATTAGTTGCAGAATACAAAGCAGCTCATAACGCTTAATATCATTCAGGTCACATCATTCCGATGTGACCTGTTTTTATTCCCAATAACCAACCCTATACGAACTCATTGCAAAAGTCAAAAAAGGGTACCCCATATTTGGGATACCCTTCATTCATTCTATAAAATTCAAGTAAGATATGTAAGTGATTAGAATAAGTTGATTCTACCAGATACACCATTGATTACGTAGTAAGCTGCGTATTCTTCTGGTTTTACATAAATCTGGAATTCTTTGATTTCAGATTCTTTGTGTCCTTCTGCTACAAATGCATTCTTTGCATTTTCTACTACTGCGTCCATGTTTACTTCCTGTCCGCCAAACTGTAAAACTACTGCTGGAGCAACTGCTTTTTTAGCTGTTGTCTTTGTAGCTGCTTTCTTTGTTGTTTCTTTCTTTACAGTTTCCTTTTTAGCTGTTTCTGTCTTTGTAGCTGCTTTCTTTGCAGGAGCTTTCTTAACTTCTTCTTTTACTTCTACTACTGGTTCAGCTTTAACAGCTTCTACTTTTACTTCAACTTCCTTAACTGGAGCTTCTACTTTTGTTTCAACTTTAGCTTCTACTTTTTTAGTTTCTACTTTTGCTGCAGATGCAGTTGTTTTCTTTGTTGCCATTTTTCTTTTCCTCCCTAAAAAATGTACTTACTCACAAATCAAAAATTTTTCCATTGCTACTATTGCTTCTTCTTCATCGCTTCCAGTAGCTATAATATTTACTGTCATTCCTTTTGATGGATTGAATGCCATAATTCCCATAATGCTCTTAGCATTGATGCGACGATTATTGCTTTCTAATATAATCTCACTCTCAAAACGACAAGCTACCTGAACGAGCTCTGCGACTGGGTTGCTATGTCCTTCAGCAACATTAGATACTACAACTTCTTTCGTACTCATGCCATTCACTTCCTCTTTCATTTTTTACTTTACAAAATATACATGATAAAACCAAATTTTGCAAGATGTTTCATGCAAATCTGTTAAACTTCAACTAAGGATAGTCTTTATCCTCACTTTTTTTAGTCATTTTTCAGGTCTTTTTATACAAATTTAAACCCTTTTTCCTATTTTATCTAAGATACGTAAAGAAAATATTTCCTGCCTTTGCAAACATTTCTTCTGCATCTACAACACTCTTACGATAAGATACACCCTTCATAGGATCATAGATTGTAATATGGCTGGCATCATATCCAATAATTAATGCCGCATTATATCCATCCGTCATAGCAAATATAGAAGCACCATTACTGATATAATATAAAATATCATCCACCCTACATCCAGTCAAATCTAATACCTTCGCATCACGTAGTGCATTTTTGATAATGTCCTTTGGTACTTCGCCCTGTTCTAATAATGCACTTACATTTACATTACTTCCTTCACGTTGCAACATAGCATTGATACTTTTTGCAATACTACCGGCATTTTTATCCTCTTCTCCAACAGACATGCCTTTAAACGCCGTCTGTGCCGTTTTTCTGGAGCGTTTCCATATATACTGCTGACTTTTATCGAGAACTACTCCCATGCTCTCATTCGCCTTAGAAACGGCGTCAGCAACATTATCCGTAGACAATAGTACTTTTCCCTGTGCGTAAACATAATACTCGCTCTCTAACGAGGCTTTCTCAAACGCCACTTCTCTTGGTTCTTCTAGGATAGTATCCTTCGGTGTCAAAAGCTTTGGTGCCTTCTCTTCTACTGTCTTTTTTAATACCAGCTGCATTTGTGCCTGTTTCATAGCATGCTGCGTTTTCTGCACCGTTATAGTCTTATTCGTATCGCCTTCACGATTCATAATCATATCCTGTGAAGGATTCACATAACCGCTGCCATTATACTGCATACGATTCAAATAGATTGTAAAATCTTCTATTTCAATACTAAAAATATACTGACCTTCTTTTTCGTAGTTCTTTAAAATCTTCACATCTCCGGCAACGAGGTTCGCAATATTGATTCGGTACATCGGATAGATTGGTTTTCCAGCAGCATCTTTTTGCACATCTGCCTTTTTCACTGCACCGTACACAAAATCCTCCCCCAAAAATCCCAATGGCATCAGATATTCTTCCGCACTCCCGTTTATTTTTGCTACACGTTCCGTAGTAAAATCTACCATTGAAATTTCTCGGCTTCCAAGCTCTTCTGATGGCGTTACCCAAGCAAACAATCGATTCGATTCCGAAATAGCATAACTGTTCTCGTTTAGTCCCGTAATGACTTCTTTAATCTCATAAGTGCTCAAATCAATACCATATACCGTTCCACCTAACATAATGAAGAATACGCCACCCTCATTTACATACATCAATTCGCCCAAATCCGCTTTCATAACTTCGTAAGACTGATCCGACGCTATAAATAATGTCTCCTCGTTGGTATTGGCCAGACTGTCATAATGGTAAATAGCAGTTCCTACTCGTCCTTCATGTAATCCACGATTCATATAACCGTACACAATATACGTAATACTTCCCGCTTCATCTACATTTACGATTTTAATATCATGTGCATTATAGTTTTCACGTTCATCGATACCTTCATAGCCACGGAAACTAAATACCTTGGCAAGTGTATTCTCACTCTGGTTATAACTCCAAAGTTCACCTTCCTGTACAAATGCTACTGTATTGCCTGCTTCGCTCGATTTGTACTCAATATTCTCAGACCTTACACCAAGTTGAATATACTTACCTGCAAAATCTGCTGTTTCGCCTCTGAAAATCTCATTTACCGTACGTTCAAAATCTAACAGGTACATACGCTGTCTGGTATATCTGACACGGTAATTCTCCTCCACGTTAAAATACTCACTAACACCTTCTTCATCCACTCTCGTCATTACATAGTTCATTGTAATCACATTATAAGTTGACGTAATTTCTTTTATGGATGGAATTGCCGTAGTAAAACGCTTTCCCTCGAAATCTGCCCAACTAACCTGCTTTAGTGAAGAATTTAATGTCGTATACTGTAAGGTCGTATTGTCTCCTGTTACACGCTCTAAATAAGTACTTATCTCGCCGGCTTTTTCCTTATCAAACGTATTATCATGGAACTGTTGTACAAAGATTAATGACTCTGTCACATAACAGTCTATCGGTTCAACAATACGCGTGTAATAGTATATGTTTTCCTCATCGCTTTCAAGACAAATAATAAAAAGATATTCCTCATTATCCTCTAAAAAATTCTGAATTGGAATTGTTACATAAATCTGCCCGTATTTCTCCTCAAATGACTCTACCACACCATCTGCAACCAAGCGTGTTCCATCGAGACTTCGAATCTCATAAGAAATACCCGTAATCGACTTAAAGTAAGTTGTAATTTTTACCGGAAGGATACGTTCTTCTGAAATCGGGGTAATCGTATCTCTGATAAATGCAGCATCCATTTTTTGTGTGTATCCATGAAGTTCATTTATCTCCATGTTTTCGCTATATAAACTTATAATCGGTAACGACGCTTCCGCCATTTCTGTAGTCAAGTCTTCATTTACCTGATTCGTAAAAATACTAAAAATGACAACTGATACAAAAAATATCACGGATAATACAATTGCTTTGATAACTCCTTTTTGCACCGCTCTCCTCCTATTTGGGGTAATCTCTTTACAATGGAAAAAACATAAAAAATGTTTCTGGCAAAAAACCACATACATTTTTTATGTTTTCCCTCATAATATTTCTTTTATTTTATTCGTATTTACAGTTTTGCGCAATCATTTCTTTTAAAATCTTACCACCAACGATTACAGCGTCTGTGTCTGCATCGTCTGCGGTACATTTCATGATTTAACAACACACCTATCAAATTACGCAAATCATCCCTTGGTCCTACTGGAGGCCGAAATGGCGGAAGTTCATCCCTTCTCTGGCTTGCTTCCATCTCTCCTCGTTCTGCGTCTCTCATTTTTTCTGCAATACGGTCTGCTATCTGCTCTAACATGAAACGGTCCGGATACTCATCAAACATAAGACTTCCTTCATATTCCATCTTATCACACTCTTCTTCGACCGCTTCTAAGATACGCTTCACTTCTCTTGGATAAAGTTCTTTCATCCGTTCCATATCCTTTTCATATTCCATCTCTGTCAGATAAAGGTTCTGCATCGGGTATGTCATATAAAAAGGCATTCTATTTACATCCATTTGCTGCATATAAGAGTATGGCTGATATTTATAGTCCACGTAATGCTCCTACATTTTTAACATCACTATACTCTATGCACAAAGCAAAATCCTGTGCCAGTCTTATCTTCCAATATTCTGCAATTGCTGTACTAGTTCTAAATCTGACTGCTGCACTTTCAAATTGGTAGTAATCGGTTCTTCTCCCGGTCTTGTTACTGTAATCTCAATAATTGTGCCTTCTTCTATCGGTCTTGAAAATACCGCTTTTAAAAATGCGGAAAACTTTGGATGATTTGAATCAAATTTATTTTTGGCATTCATAATTTTCATCATGTCTGCTGGGTTCATCATATTCTAATCCTGCCTTTACTTTTTCATCTGTCTTTCTAATATCTATGCAAATTTCTGCACACCATCTTTAGTTACGCGAGCATAGATAAGTGGCTGTGCTTTTGGCTTCTCGTCCGCAATTACAATCGCTTCCTGATAGCGTTTTACTGCAGCATCAAACAATTCCGGTTTGGTAGTATACATCGTAGCTAAAACATCCCCCTTTGCTACCTGCGCGCCTGTTTTTTTATGAATAATAATACCTGCTGTAAAATCAATTTCACTATCAATCGTTACACGTCCGGCACCTAACATAGAAGATGCAATACCACAGCTTTCTGTATTCATAGAGGTAATGTAACCATCTCTTTCGGCCAAGACATCCAACGTATGTGTTGCCTTTTCAAACTTCTCTGTATCTAAAATATAACTTGCATCGCCGCCCTGTGCTTCTACCATTGCAGCCAGACGTTTTAATGCACTACCATCTGCAATCGCTTCCTTTGCTTTTTCAATACACTCCTCGATTGTTCCTGCACCAGCTAAATAAAGCATATTTCCCGCAAGGTTTAAGCATACTTCTGTAAAGTCTGCAGGTCCATTTCCTTTTAATGTATTTACTGCTTCAATTACTTCTAAGCTGTTACCAATATTATTCCCCAAAGGAATATCCATATTCGTAATCAACGCAGCCGTTCTTCTGCCAGCATTTTCACCGATTTTAACCATTTCTTCCGCTAAGGCGATAGAATCCTCTACTGTCTTCATAAAAGCGCCGCTTCCGGTCTTTACGTCCAATAAAATACTATCATTTCCTGCTGCTAACTTTTTACTCATGATAGATACTGCAATCAGTGGAATACTATCAACCGTAGCAGTAACATCACGAAGGGCATATAGTTTCTTATCGGCCGGTGCCAGATTGCCTGACTGGCCAATAATACTTAAACCGGTTTTATTTACTACTTCAAAAAATTCTTCCTGTGTCAAAGAAGTTCTCATACCAGGAATGGATTCCATTTTATCTACTGTACCGCCTGTGTGTCCTAAACCTCTACCAGACATCTTTGCCACCTTAGCACCACATGCAGCCACGATTGGTCCAATTACAAGAGAAGTCTTATCACCCACACCACCTGTCGAATGTTTGTCTACTTTCATACCTGAAATGCCGGATAAATCCACCATATCGCCAGAATGTGCTACTGCCTGTGTCATAGCTACCGTTTCTTCTTCTGTCATTCCATTAAAATAAACTGCCATAAGAAAAGCAGACATCTGATAATCCGGAATATTACCTGCAACATATTCGGTAATCATGTAGTTAATCTCAGCTTCTGTTAAAGCCCCACCATTTCTTTTTTTTGCAATCAAATCATACATTCTCATAGTCTCTGTCTCCTTATAATAAAAGTCTATCTCAAATCAATACAAAAACCTTGCAATTATCTACTATCATTATGCACTAACACCAGATAAAATTGCAAGGTTTCTTCCTAATATTTCTTCTATTTTCTACTTATAAAGTACTACAATATCTTTTTCACAGATAATTGTTTTGCCATCCGGAATAATCGTTTCATCTCCACGAATAACCATAGCAATCAATTCGTCTGCCCCCAGTTCCAACTCTGCAATCTTTTTATTGCACCATGCATCCTTTTTTGAAATATAACGTTCTTCTAACTGCTCATCCTCAGAAGGAATATATGGAGGTACACTTAAAATCACATTATCACCCGGACGCACCAACGTGTCTCCTTTTGTGATAATCGTTTCCTCATCACGCTTAATCATAATCGCCAATGCTCCCGTTGGCATTGTAATGTCCTTTATCATTTTGTTTGACCAGCCATGATATTCCGGAATATGTATGGTTATCAATTGTAAGGCAGTCTCTTCCTGATAATCGTTGAACGTCTTGCGAACATCTGCATCATTATCTACCATATCAAGTTTCTGTGCCACATAAGGCAGTAAAGTTCCCTGAATGGAAACGGAAAACAATGATACCATGAAAACGATATGGAACAAGTCCTGCTTCATAGAGATTCCTGCAGCCACCGCCATAATCGCAAATACCGAAGAAGATGCCCCTCTTAATCCCGCCCACGCAATCAACAGATTTTGTCTGATGCTGCACTTAAATGGCAGCATCAGAACATACACTGCGATAGGTCTGGCTATCATAGTAAGTGTTACCACAATTACAAGTGCCAACGGCACGATTTGTGGCATCTGGTGTGGAAAACTCAAAAGTCCTATCAAAAAGAAAATCAAAATCTGTGACAAACTGGTAACACCATCAAAAAATGGAATGAGCATCTGTTTATTACGGATGCGACTGTTACCAATCATAATTCCAAATAAATACAAACTTAAGTATGCATTACCATTTAACATACTGGCTGTACCGTAACATACTAATACCATAGCTATCATGAAAATTGTATCCAATCCCTCTGATATTAACTTTGTCTTTGTCATTATAAACAGCGATATCTTAGACATCATAACACCAATCAAGATACCGAATACCATCTGAAGCACAATAAGTCCCCAAACGTTCATCGACTCACCCTTGCCTAACATACTTATTGCAATAATCGTCAGCATATAAGCAACCGGGTCGTTACTACCGCTTTCAACCTCTAGAATGGACGCCGTACCATCTTTTAAATTCAGTTTATGTTTTCTTAAAATCGCAAACACACTGGCAGCATCCGTAGATGACAATACAGAACCAATTAAAAAGCTTTCCTGTATGCTCAGCCCTATGGCAAATCTACATATAACAGTTGTAATTCCTGCAGTTAACAAAACACCTAATGTAGATAGCGTAACCGCCTTTATAGCCACTGGTTCTGCCACGCTCCATTTCGTATTAAAACCACCATAAAACATAATAAATACTAGTGCAATAGAGCATATATTTTCCGCAAGTTCAAAGTTATCGAATGGTATCTTAAAAATACCATCACTTCCAAAGAGCATACCAATAAACATAAATAATATTAATGCCGGCATGCCAAACTTATCCGAAAATTTTTCTGCTAATACACAAAGTAGGATTACCAATGCAATCCCAAGAATCATAACTGTCATGTAAACTATCCTTCCTATTTTTCTCCTAATTTATTTGAAACATATAATCCACAAAGTAACGCCATCACTCCTGTTATTATACTGACTAAATTTATCTCATAAAAAGTAGCTACCATTAAAATAGCAATCGGCGAACCAAAAAGCAATCCAATAATCGCCCAATACGCATAACTCGGAAAACGCTCAAACACCATTTCAATTATTTTTGCAATGACAACCATTCCCACTAACACACCGATGCCAAAAGGAGCCAGCAATAATACTGTCCCAAACAATGTCGGAAAATCAAAATCCAGCACTGCCACAAAAAATGCTTTTATTGTATCTAAAATAGGATTGTAATATCCCAATAAAAGTAACATCATAGAGCCGCTAACACCTGGTATCACCATTGTTGCAGATGCCACTACTCCTATGAAAAACAATAAAATCATCCCTGTTACATTCGCCTCTAACTGCACATAACTGCCACCAGCGCCATTCAGCACTGCCATCCCAACTACGATGGCAAAGAAAATCACCGCTGCCAGCACATGGCCTAAGCGCATAGTGACTGCTTTGACTTTTCCATAAATAGTCGGAAGACTTCCCATAATCAAACCAACAAACAATAAGTTGGTCTGTAACGGAAATGTTTCAAAAAGATAATCTATTCCAAATGCACTTGCAATAATAGCAATTCCCATTCCAATTGCAATCGGGAACAAAAATAACAGGTTATTTTTCAAATCCTTAAACGGATGACTGATGCAGCGAATTAGCTTATCATAAATTCCCATGGATACTGCCATAGTTCCTCCACTGACACCAGGAATAATATTTGCAATTCCAATCAACATACCTTTACAAATATTTTTTAGCATAGTTCTCCTTATTTAATAAACCTATTTTAATTATTTAGAGCACACATTCGCAAAATCGCATTTGCAATGCTTTCCTTTTGCTCTAAATCATTAACAAATACACAAAATATGCAGCGTAGGAAAGCAGCATCACAATACCCCAAGGACGTCTTAATTCTAATTTCTTACATACAGCTATCCACAATAGTATGCCTGCGCCAACTGCAATAATACCATCAATAATAAAACCTGGTGCATACGGAACAGGAATAATAAGTGCTGCTGTACCAATTACAAATAAGATATTAAAAATATTACTTCCTACAATATTACCGATAGCAATATCTGCATTTCCTTTTCGTGCTGCAGTAACAGAGGTTACAAGTTCTGGAAGTGATGTTCCAAGTGCTACAATTGTAAGACCGATAAAACGTTCACTCATACCGAGAATCTGTGCAATCGTAGTCGCTGCATCTACCGTCACATCACTTCCCCATACAACTACAACACCACCTACGATAGCATAAAGAATTAATTTCCATGTAGGTGTCGTTACTTCTTCATTCTCCTCTTTTCCATTCTTTGCTAATACAAATAAATATGCCAGATATGCGATAAACATTACCCAAAGAATGATACCTTCCACACGAGATACCGTTCCATCCAATCCCATGACAATAAGCACAATCGTCACTACTAACATATAAGGAATCTCAATCCACAACGTTGATTTCTGAATTGCAACTGACGTAATTACTGCTGTAAGGCCTAAAATAATCAGGATATTCAAAATATTACTTCCAACTACATTACCAATCGCAATACTGGCATTCCCTTTTAAAGCAGCCGTAACGCTCACCGCTGCTTCCGGTGCACTCGTCCCCATCGCAACAATTGTAAGACCTACTACTAACTGAGGAATCCCTAATTTTCTGGCAACACCAGATGTACCGTCTACAAACCAGTCTGCACCTTTTACAAGCATTGCAAATCCTAATGCTAATAATAATAATTCTACAATAATCATATAACCTCCAAAAATAACTAGAACCTTAACTATTTTCTGCCATCGTAATCGCAAGCATTTCACTTGAAATATTTAATGCATGGTCACCAATTCGCTCAAAATCTGTCAACATCTCAGAGAATAAAATGCTACCTTCATCTGAGCAGGAACCTTTTTGAATTCTTTCAAACATACTATTGCGGTAAGCTACTGTTAAATCATCTATTTTCTGTTCCATCGCAGACACTTTTCCATGCCATTCGATGACATCTTCCGGATTTTCCTCTAATAACACAAGCAAATTACCACAAACCGCCTTCATTTCCGCAATGTCCTTTATTGCCTGCTCCGAAAAATGTATTTTCTTTTCTTCAATCATTTCAATATATTCTGCGATGTTCATTGCATGATCACCAATTCGCTCCACATTACTGGTAATCGTAAACAATGCATTAAACACCTGACTGGCGCTATTGGTTTTCTCAAATACTGCTACATTGGTGATATACTTAGAAATCTCCCTATTTAAAAAGTCTACATATTCTTCCCGTTCTTTAATTTCCTCATACTTTGCAGTATTGCCTCCTGCAAATACATCAAATGCACCAAGTACATTTTCTTTTGTCATACCAATCATACGATTCAATTCTTTTTTGATACTCTCTACCAAAATAACCGCACCACCGATTTTTTCAACATTCACAAGTTTCATATCCAACAGATATTGTGTGCGTATTCCTTCGGTCTGTTCGTCTTTGTCCTTTAAAATAAAAGTTGCTATCTTTGGCAGCATCGTTCCGAGTGGTATCAATAAACAAGTAGTCACGATATTAAATAATGTGTGCAAATTCGCAATCTGTTTCGATACATCGCCCGGCGACCAACCTTCTACCATCAAAACAATTGGTGTTACCAGACATAATATCGTAAATACAACCGTTCCAAACACATTAAATGTAATGTGTATAATCGTCGTTCTTTTTGCATTTCTACTTGCACCTACCGCCGCTAACAATGCCGTTACACAAGTACCGATATTCTGGCCAAATAGTACATATGCTGCACTCTGTAGTGTTACCGCTCCGCTCATCGCCAGTGCCTGTAAAATACCTACTGATGCCGAAGATGATTGAATCAAGGCTGTAAATACCGTACCTGCTAAAATACCAAGAATTGGATTTTCAAACTTGCTTAACAATCCCACAAATTCTTCAACCTCTGCTAATGGTTTCATTGCACCGCTCATCATGCCCATACCAATAAACAAAATTCCGAGTCCTGCAATAATTTCCCCAATATGATGCACTCTCTCGTTCTTCATAAAAACGATTCCCGCCACTCCAAAAAAGGCAAGCAATGGCGCCAGTTCCCCTACATCCAGCGCAATCAACTGACCGGTAATCGTCGTACCGATATTCGCACCCATGATAATCCATACTGCCTGTTTTAGCGTCATCATTCCGGAATTAACAAATCCAACTACCATAACCGTTGTAGCTGATGACGACTGAATAATTGCTGTAATAAATGCACCTATCAAAACCCCTACAAAACGGTTCGCAGTAATTTTTTCTAAAATGAGCTTCATTTTATTTCCAGCTGCCGCTTCCAATCCGGTACTCATCATCTGCATACCGTATAAGAATAACGCCAAGCCGCCTAACATGCTCAATATATTTGTCATTGACATCTTATTAACTTTTCCTCCAATTTTTATCGTACGCAAATAAGCCTATGTCTCCATAGGCTGACAACAAAAATCAGAACTATTTTTTCCCGTCCGTATTGTGGATAAATTTAAGAACAGCAGTCCGCATACTCAAGCGTGGATACTCTACCACACGTTCCACTGTATAGAAATTTGAGAGTAGCAGGGCAAACACCGCTACACATAAAAAGACCATCGATAATTTTATGGTTTTTCTGACATTTATAATCTGTGCTGCAATCTGTCGACTAGAGATTGCATTTCTAGTACATAAAAGCTGTGTTGTTTCTATTGTAACATCAGTCAGTACTGCATCTGCTTTCTCCACATTTGTCATAACCACAGTCTGAGGGCATAAAAACATAGAATCTGCCTTGACGTCGTCAACACACATTCCTGTCAAAAGAATAATCAACGCTATGAAATTACAAATCCATTGTTTATTCTTGAACATAACAATTTCCCTCCAATTTAACTATATCATGAATTTTCGAGATATTCTAGTTCAAGTTCACTCGTTATGTGCACAAAAAAAGAAGACACCAAAATTCTTTTTTGGCATCTTCTATACGTTTTCTATCTTTTATAAAATCCATCCTGCAAAGCACTGACATGCTAAGAACAAGCCAAATGCCGCTGGAATCACTGCACATTTGCAAGTAGCAGCTAATTCCATTCTCTGTACCATTGCTGTAAACATTGCATTTAATACAGCAAATACGATACCGCCTACAAGTGCTAACTGCCATACTGGAGCAGATGCTAAACCGGCTGCCATTGGCAATACTGCAAATGTTACTGCTGCTAAGATTGCCTGACAAATCGGACAACCTTCTTCTGTTTTCACAAAATGTGTCAATACTAAAGCCACTAAACTTACTGCAGCAATATATGGAATATTCATCTCCGGTAAAATAAAATGTGGAGAAACTGTTTTTACAATGATAGATACCAGCAATACCACACCAAGTACAGCAGCAAGGATTGTATTTAAAATTGTTGTTCTATTTTTCATAATGCCCTCCTTACCAACTTGTTGCACTTGTAGTTGCATCTACACCTGTCATAAATCCAACTGCAGAGTTTACACTACGGGTTACTGCTTTTGAAGTTACAGTTGCTCCTGTGATTGCATCTACATTCGTACCAATTTCAGCGTCACCCTCGGTCCATAAATACTGTGCCAGGAAATCTACATCGCTCAGTGCGTTTGCGCCAAGACCGTAAGTTTCTGCCATCTCACGAACTACAAGACCTTTTACATCGCCATCGTTGTCTACACCAATAAGCATTACGATATCGCCTGCATATCCGTAAGTAGATGTCATGATAACACAACCATTATCTGCTCTGTATACTGCCTTAATATTCGCATCTTCCCCTTCATAAGCTTCTTCTGTAAAAGAAGTACTGCCTGGTAATAATGCTA